>NZ_JBEOXU010000044.1:0-44202 GCF_040296725.1 Streptomyces sp. NPDC002044 | reverse complement strand
ACACGGCCCAGCTCCGCGCACGCACGAGGCACACCATCCAGCCCCGCCGGCGTTTGAGGCGCCACCCCCAGCCCCGCCGGCGTTTGAGGCGCGGGGTCCGGGGCGGAGCCCCCGGCAACGGCGCCGCACCACCCCAGTCCCGCCACACACACGGCCCAGCTCCGCGCACGCACGAGGCACACCATCCAGCCCCGCCGGCGTTTGAGGCGCGGGGTCCGGGGCGGAGCCCCTGGCAACGGCGCCGCGGGTCGGGCGTCAGCGCCCGCTCGGACTCGGCTCCGGCGCCGGGGGCGGCCCGGGAACGGCCGCGGACTCCCCCTCGGCAGGCGCCGGAAGCATCCCGGCAGCCCCCACCGACGCCGAGCCCGAGACCGGGCCCGAAGCCGACACAGGCACAGGCCCCGGCACCGGCACCGGCACCCCACCCCCCGGCCGAAGCCGCCCGGCCCGCGCCCCGAGCCACACCAGGAACGCGGTCGGCAGGAACACCGCGTCAGCGGTGATCATCGCCAGCGAGAAGAACGGCAGGCCCAGCAGCACCGCGATCCCGGCGTGCTCCAGCATCATCACCGCCAGCAGCACGTTCTTGATCCGCCGGTTGAACAGCGTGAACGGGAACGCCACCTGCACCGCCACCGTCCCGTACGACAGCAGCATCACCAGCGTCCCACTGCCCGCCACCAGCGCCGACAGCCCCGGCCACGGCGCGAAGTAGTCCAGCCCCAGCGGGTAGTACAGCGCGGTCCCGTCCTGCCACCGCGAGCCCTGGATCTTGTACCACCCGGCCGTCGCGTAGATCAGGCAGACCTCCGCCATGATCACCAGCATCCCCGCGTTGTGCAGCAGGTTCGCCAGCACGTCCAGCGCCGCCCGGCCCTCGCCCTCCGCCTCGTACCGGTCGACCAGCCACCACAGCGCGGTGGCGACCCACAGCGTCGCGAAGGCCGCCAGCCAGCCGTAGCCGAACCGCCCGGTGGCCGCGCCGTAGGCGAGCGCCGCGCCCAGGACGCCCCACAGCACCGGCCCCGCGGCGCCGGCCGACGCCGAGCCGCGCGTACGGGCCCTGCGTGCGTCCAGCGACCACACCTGGGCGCACCGCGTGAGCACCAGGTAGATCGCCATCAGGTGGATGACGTTGTCCCCGCCGTCCCCCATGAAGACGCTGCGGTTCTGCAGCGACAGCACCCCGATCATGAACACCACGGAGGTGCCCCTGGTCCGCCACCCCAGCATCAGCGCGACGCTCGCCAGCGCGGACACCGCGTAGACGATCTCGAACCAGAGGGTGGAGTCGGACCACATCAGGACCGTGAAGGCCCGGTTCGAGGCGATCAGCCGCTCCGCCAGCCCGAAGCTCCACGGCCCGTCCGGCCCGTACAGCTCGGCCCGGTTCGGGAACTCCCGGAGCAGGAAGAAGAGCCAGGTCCCGGCGAAGCCGATCCGGATGACGGCGCTCTGGTACGGGCCCAGGGCCTGCCCGGACACCTTCGCCAGCGCCCGCCCCGCCGAAGCCCTGAAACGCCCGGCCGACGCCCTCAAACGCCCCGCCGAGGCGCCGAACCGCCCACCCGAGCCCCCGCCCGAGCCCCCGCCCCGCCCCGCCGGGGCCTGCGGCCTCACACCGTCCACCACGGCAGCTCCCGGTAGTACGTCTGGGTGTCGGTCGTCTCGGTGCTCCACTCGGGCGCGGGAACCGCCCGCGTCGCCGAGCGCAGCTGGATCCGCAGGACGTGCCCGTCCCGATGGTCCCGGCCGATCCGGTCCATCGCGATGCGCCGCAGGTACTCCTCGGACAGCTCGCCGCGCTCGCCGCTCGGCACGTTGTCCGCGTCGTGTGAGCCCGTGAAGAAGTCCCAGGCCCGCCGCAGCTCGTTCTGCTCCGTGTGGCTCGGGAGCAGGCTGTGGCGGATCGCCGCGCCGTCCTCGGCGGACAGGTCGCGCCAGCCGGTGGTGATCAGGTCGCCGCCGCCGGTACGCACCTGTGCCCGTACCTCGACCGCGATGTTCTGCTGGAGCGGGTTGGGCGCGAAGAGCTTCCAGTTCTGTTCGAACTCGGGGTAGATCCAGCCGTCGACCGTCCGCGCGTGCTGCCGGCTGACCGTATTGGCGGGGGCCACGTGCAGGAAGACCAGAGCCAGGTGGGAGCAGGCGGCCACGGCGACCGCCCCGAGGGCGAGGGCCGCGACGACCCGGTACGGGGTGCTCAGACCGGCGATTCCGGGAGCTCTCGGAGGGGGCGGGAGCGGAGGCTGAGGAGGGGGCGGGAGCGGAGGCTGAGGAGGGGGCTGAGCAGCGCCCTCGGCGGGCTCTCGCTCGTTCGAATCCATCCCGCCCCGATCATCGTCCGTCCACAGGGTTCACCACAGAGGTTGACACCCTACGGCCCGCCGTCTCACCATTGAAGAGGATGAACCGAACGATCGGTCGGTCGGGCGGACGGCAGACTCAGACAGGGAGCCGGGATGACGGCAGTGACCCCGGACACGGGCCACGGCACGGGACGCGACACGGACCTCGGGCGGCTCGCCGCCGCCTTCGACGCCGCCGTGGCGGCGGACGAGCGCGTCGAGCCGCGCGACTGGATGCCCGAGGAGTACCGCGCGACCCTGGTCCGCCAGATGGCCCAGCACGCCCACTCCGAGATCATCGGCATGCAGCCCGAGGCGAACTGGATCACCCGCGCGCCCTCGCTGCGCCGCAAGGCGATCCTGATGGCCAAGGTCCAGGACGAGGCGGGCCACGGGCTGTATCTGTACAGCGCCGCCGAAACGCTGGGCACCAGCCGTGACGAGCTGCTCGACAAGCTCCACGCGGGCAAGCAGAAGTACTCCTCGATCTTCAACTACCCCACCCTGACCTGGGCGGACGTCGGCGCGATCGGCTGGCTCGTCGACGGCGCGGCGATCACCAACCAGGTGCCGATCTGCCGCTGCTCGTACGGGCCCTACGCCCGCGCCATGGTCCGGATCTGCAAGGAGGAGTCCTTCCACCAGCGCCAGGGCTTCGAACTGCTCATGGCCCTCTCGCAGGGCACCGAGGCACAGCACGCGATGGCGCAGGACGCGGTCGACCGGTGGTGGTGGCCGTCCCTGATGATGTTCGGCCCGCCGGACGACGCCTCGTCGCACTCGGCGCAGTCGATGGCCTGGCGCATCAAGCGCCACTCCAACGACGAGCTGCGCCAGCGCTTCGTGGACATCGCCGTCCCGCAGGCCGAGTCGCTGGGCCTGACCCTGCCCGACCCGGACCTCACGTGGAACGAGGAGCGCGGGCACCACGACTTCGGCGCGATCGACTGGGCGGAGTTCTGGGACGTGCTCAAGGGCAACGGCCCCTGCAACGCGGAGCGGATCGGCCGGCGGCGCGCGGCGCACGAGGAAGGCGCCTGGGTGCGCGAGGCGGCGGCGGCCTATGCGGACAAGCAGGCCGCGAAGGACAACGGACAGACCGAGGAGGCACGGGTATGACGCGGAACTGGCCCCTGTGGGAGGTGTTCGTGCGTTCGCGGCGCGGCCTGTCGCACACGCACGCGGGAAGCCTGCACGCCCCCGACGCGGAGATGGCCCTGCGCAACGCCCGCGACCTCTACACCCGGCGCGGCGAGGGCATCTCCATCTGGGTGGTGCCCTCCACCGAGATCACCGCCTCCTCGCCGGACGAGCGGGACCCGTTCTTCGCGCCGTCCGCCGACAAGCCCTACCGGCACCCCACCTTCTACGACGTCCCGGAGGGGCTGAGCCACCTGTGACCGGTACCGACACCACCCGCGCGACCGCCCCCGACACCACACGCGGCACCGCCCCCGGCACCGGCACCGGCCGCGAGACCGTCCGCGACATCCCCGCTGCGGCGGCCCTGGCCCTCGGGGACGACGCGCTGATCCTCTCCCACCGCCTCGGCGAGTGGGCGGGCCACGCCCCCGTCCTGGAGGAGGAGGTCGCGCTCGCCAACATCGCCCTCGACCTGCTCGGCCAGGCCCGCGTCCTGCTGTCCCTGACCGGCGACGAGGACGAGCTCGCGTTCCTGCGCGAGGAGCGCTCCTTCCGCAACCTCCAGCTCGTCGAGCAGCCGAACGGCGATTTCGCCCACACCATCGCCCGCCAGCTCTTCTTCTCCCTCTACCAGCACGAGCTGTACGGGGAACTGGCCCTGGGAGACGGCCCGTTCGCCCCCCTCGCGGCGAAGGCCGTCAAGGAGACCGCCTACCACCGCGACCACGCCGAGCAGTGGACGCTGCGGCTCGGCGACGGCACCCCGGAGAGCCGCGCCCGCATGCGGGCCGCCCTCGACGCGCTGTGGAGGTACACCGGCGAGATGTTCCAGCCCGTGGAGGGCCTCGGCGACCTGGACTGGGCCGCCCTGGAGGCCCGCTGGCTGGCCGCGGTGACCGCCCTGCTGGAGCGGGCCGGGCTCGCGCTGCCCGAAGGACCGCGCACCGGGGCGTGGGCGGCCGGAGCCGGCCGGCAGGGCCTGCACACCGAACCGTTCGGCCTGCTCCTCGCGGAGATGCAGCACCTGCACCGCAGCCACCCGGGGGCATCGTGGTGACCGGCGCCGGGACGGCCGCGACGACCCGCCTCGAAGCCGAACTGGCCGAACTGGCGGGCTCCGTCCCCGACCCCGAGCTGCCCGTGCTCACGCTCACCGAACTCGGCGTCATGCGCGGGGTGCGAATGTGCGAGGACGGCCACGTCGAGGTCACCCTGACCCCCACCTACACCGGCTGCCCGGCCATCGAGGCCATGTCCGCCGACATCGAGCGGGTTCTGAACGACCACGGCATCCCCGAGGTGCGCGTCACCACCGTCCTGGCACCCGCCTGGTCCACCGACGACATCACCGCCGAAGGACGCCGCAAGCTGGCCGAGTTCGGCATCGCCCCGCCCCGGCCGCACGCGGCCGGCGGACCCGTCCCGCTCACCCTCTCCGTGCGGTGCCCGAACTGCGGCTCCACCGACACCGAGCTGCTCAGCCGCTTCTCCTCCACCGCGTGCAAGGCCCTGCGCCGCTGCGTCACCTGCCGCGAACCGTTCGACCACTTCAAGGAGCTGTAGATGGCCGAGGCACCCCGGCCGGCCGCCCGGCACGGCGCGTTCCACCCGCTCACGGTGGCCTCGGTCGAGGGCCTCACCGAGGACGCGGTGGCCCTGGTCCTCCAGGTGCCGGACGGGCTGCGCGCCGAGTACCGGCACGCCCCCGGCCAGCACCTGACCCTGCGCCGGACCACCCCCGAGGGAGTGCAGGTCCGGCGCACGTACTCGATCTGCTCCGCCGCCCCGGCGCCGGACGGCCCGGGCCCCGAGCTGCTGCGGGTCGGGGTGCGGCTGGTGGACGGCGGTGAGTTCTCCACGTTCGCCCACAAGGAGATCACCGCCGGCGACGTGCTCGACGTGATGGTCCCGGCCGGCCGGTTCGTCCTGGACCCGGCCGCCGCCCCGCCCGGCGGGCATTACGCCGCGATCGTCGGCGGCAGCGGGATCACCCCCGTGCTGTCGATCGCCGCCAGCCTGCTGGCCGCCCGGCCCGACGCCCGGTTCTGCCTCGTGCGCGGTGACCGCAGCGCCGCGTCGACGATGTTCCTGGAGGAGGTCGCCGACCTCAAGGACCGCTACCCCGCGCGCTTCCAGCTCGTGACGGTCCTCTCCCGCGAGGAGCAGGAGGCCGGGCTGCCCTCCGGACGCCTCGACGAGGAGCGGCTCGCGGCGCTGCTGCCCGCCCTGCTGCCGGTCGCCGAGGTGACGGGCTGGTACCTGTGCGGGCCCTACGGCCTGGTGCAGGGCGCGGAGCGGGCGCTCGGCGCCCTCGGCGTCGCCCGGAACCGGGTCCACGAGGAGATCTTCCACGTCGAGGACACGGCGGCGCCCGCCCGTCCGCCGGCCCCGGACGCACCCGCCCACGGGCGGGTCACCGCCCGGCTCGACGGCCGCTCGGGCACCTGGCCGGTCCGCGACGGCGAATCCCTGCTGGACGCGGTGCTGCGCAACCGCGCCGACGCCCCGTACGCCTGCAAGGGCGGCGTGTGCGGCACCTGCCGGGCCTTCCTCGTGACGGGTGAGGTACGGATGGAACGCAACTTCGCCCTCGAAGCGGAGGAGACCGAGGCCGGCTTCGTCCTGGCCTGCCAGTCGCACGCCGTGACGGAGGAAGTGGAGATCGACTTCGACCGCTGACCCGCACCCCTCCCCGCCCCCGGTCAGCAGGTCCGGCACCAGGCTGTGCATTTTCAAGAACTTGTTCTATCTTGACGCACCGTCAGGACAGGATGGACCGGGTGCGCGCGGGAGGACAGGCAGTGGACTTCACCTTCACCGAGGAACAACAGGCCGCCGTCGAGGCGGCGAAGGCCGTGTTCGCGGATGTCGCGCCCGACAGCGTGCCGAGCCCCGCGCTCACCCCCCGGGCCGTCGCACAGGACTTCGACCGCCCGCTGTGGGCCAGGCTCGCCTCGTCCGACCTGCTGAGCCTGGTTCTCGCCGAGGAACACGGCGGCGCCGGTCTGGACGCCGTCGCCCTGTGCCTGGTGCTGCGCGAGGCCGCCGGGGTGCTGGCCCGCGTACCGCTGCTGGAACACTGCGCCACCGCCATGGCCGTCCAGGCCCACGGCAGCCCCGAACTGGCCGCCGCCCTGCTGCCCGGCGCCGGGAACGGGACGCTCGTCCTCACCGCCGCCGCCCACGGCCGCACCGGCCACGACCCGGCCGAACTGGCCGTCACCGCCCGCCGGGACGGCGCCGACTGGACCCTGGAGGGCAGCCAGACGGCCGTCCCCTGGGCGCAGAACGCCGACTGGATCGCCGTACCAGCCCACACCGGCGAGGGAGAGGCCGTCCTCGCGCTCGTCCCGCGCACCGCAGATGGCCTGGTCCTCGCCGAGCAGTACTCCACCAGCGGGGAGCGCCTCGCCGAACTGGCCCTGGACGGCGTACGGGTGCCCGCCACGCACCTCATCGAGACCCCCGGCGCCTGGGAGCGGCTCCGCCAGCTCCTCGCCACCGGGACCTGCGCGCTCGCGCTCGGTCTCGGCGAGCGCGTGCTCACCATGACCAGCCAGTACACCGCCAAGCGCGAGCAGTTCGGCTTCCCGGTCGCGACCTTCCAGGCCGTCGCCGTCCAGGCCGCCGACCGCTACATCGACCTGCGGGCCATGGAGGTCACCCTCTGGCAGGCCGCCTGGCGCCTCGACGCCGCGACCGGCACGGCCGGCGGGCCGCTGCCGATCGCCGGCGACGTGGCGGTCGCCAAGATCTGGGCTTCGGAGGGAGTGCGCCGGGTCGTGCAGACCGCACAGCACCTGCACGGCGGATTCGGCGCCGACACCGACTACCCGCTCCACCGCTACCACGCGTGGGCCAAGCAGCTGGAGCTCCAGCTCGGCCCGGCCGCCGCGCACGAGGAGGCCCTGGGCGACCTGCTGGCCGCCCACCCCCTCACCTGAGGGCCGGGGGCGGCCCGGGGACGGGCACGATCCGGAAGGGACGGCCAAGGGCGAAGCCCGGCCTAGAGCACGAAGGCCGGGTTCCCGGTGTCCGTCACCATCGGGCGCCCCGCCCCGTCCCAGGCCTGCATCCCGCCGTCGATGTTGACGGCGTCGATGCCCTGGCGGACGAGGTACTGGGTGACCTGCGCGGAACGCCCGCCCACGCGGCACATCACGTGCACGCGGGCGCCGTCCGGGGCGGCCTCCGTCAGCTCGCCGAAGCGGTGCACGAAGTCGCTCATCGGGATGTGCAGAGCGCCCTCGACGTGGCCGGCCGCCCATTCGTCGTCCTCGCGGACGTCGAGGACAAAGCCTTCGGAGGGCACCGCGGCGGCGTCCACCGAGGGAAGCGGTCCGAAGTTCATGCGTCGCCTTCTCTCATCACAGATGGGGATGCCAACCTATCGGACCGGACCCCTTCCGCCCGCCGGGGCCGTGACCCCGCCGGACCCCGCCGGCGCCGGGCCGAAGACCCGGCCGCCACCGGGCAGCGCCGCGTCACGCGTCCTCAGGGAGCGGCGAGACCGGCGAGCTCCGCCTCGCGCTCGGACACCTGCGCCAGCAGCTGTTCCGCGATCTCCTCCAGCAGCCGGTCCGGGTCCTCCGGGGCCATCCGCAGCATCGAGCCGATCGCGCTGTCCTCCAGGTCCTTGGCGACCAGCGACAGCAGCTCCTTGCGCCGCGACAGCCACTCCAGCCGTGCGTACAGCTCCTCGCTCTCGCCCGGCTCCGCCCGCTCGGGCGCCGGACCGGCCGCCCACTCCTCGGCCAGCTCGCGCAGCTGCTGCTCCTCGCCCCGCCCGTACGCGGCGTTCACCCGCGCGATGAACGTGTCCCGCCGCTCCCGCTCCGCCTCGTCCTGGGCGAGGTCCGGGTGGGCCTGGCGGACCAGCTCGCGGTACAGACGGCGCACCTCCTCCGAGGGACGCACCCGCTGCGGCGGCCGCACCGGCCGGTCGGTGAGCATCGCACCGGCGTCGTCGGAGATCCCGTCGGAATCCATCCAGTCGTGGAACAGCTCGTCCACGCCCGGCATCGGCATCACCAGCGCACGTGCCTCCTTGGCCCGCCGCAGGTCCTCCGGATCGCCGGTACGGGCCGCCTTCGCCTCGGCGATCAGCGCGTCCAGTTCGTCGAGCCGCGAGTACATCGGCCCGAGCTTCTGGTGGTGCAGGCGGGAGAAGTTCTCGACCTCCACCCGGAAGGTCTCCACCGCGATCTCGAACTCGATCAGGGCCTGCTCGGCGGCCCGCACGGCCCGCTCCAGGCGTGCCTCGGGACGGTCCGCGCCGGAATCACCGGGGGCCGCCGGCACGGGCTGCTCAGGCTGGTCGGTCTGTTCGGTCTGCTCGCTCACGCGGCCAGCCTACGGCCCGCCCGGCCGGGCGGTGTTTCACGTGAAACACCGCCCACCCCGCGAAGCCCCCTGCCCCGAAGCCCCACCCCGCCGGCCCCGCGCCGTCAGACCCCTGTCTCCGCCGCGATCCGCCCCGCCCGCACCGCCGCGACCAGGTCGGCGTGGTCCGCCTCGGTCCGGTCGGCGTAGGCCACGGCGAAGGCGGCCACCGCTTCGTCCAGCTCCTCGTTCTTCCCGCAGTACCCGGCCAGCAGCCGGGGGTCGGCGCTGTGCGCGTGGGCCCGCGCCAGGAGCGCCCCGGTCATCCGCCCGTAGTCGTCGAACTCCTCGGCGGTCAGCGCCGCCGGATCCACGCTGCCCTTGCGGTTGCGGAACTGCCGTACCTGGAAGGGCCGCCCCTCGACCGTGGTCCAGCCCAGCATGATGTCCGACACCACCTGCATCCGCTTCTGGCCGGCCACCACCCGGCGGCCTTCGTGCTCCTGCGGCGGGGCGGGGAACCCCAGGGCCGGCAGGTGCGGCAGCAGGACCGAGGGCCGCGCCTCCTTCACCTGGAGCACCAGCGGCTCGCACCGGTGGTCCATGAGCAGCACCACGTACGAGCGTGTGCCGACGCTCCCGGTCCCCACCACCCGGAAGGCCACGTCGTGGATCGCGTACCGGGCCAGCAGCGGCAGCCGGTCGCCCGTCAGCGTCTCCAGGTAGGGGCCCAGCGCGGCCGCCACGGCCGCCGCCTCCGCGTCCCCGACCCGGCGCAGCACGGGCAGCGCGTCCACGAACCGGCAGCTGCCGTCCTCCGCGGCCGCGGTCGACCTCGCGGCGAACCGGGCGGAGGTGTTGTTGCGGGCCTTCCGCGACACCCGCTCCAGCGTCCCCAGCAGATCCCGGGCATCGGCGTGCGAGACGAGTTCCTCGTCCGCGATGGCGTTCCAGGCGTCCATGGCGGGCAGCTTGGCCAGCAGCCTCATGGTCCGCCGGTAGGCGCCCACCGTGTCCCGCGCCGCCGCCCGGCAGGTGTCCTCGTCGGCTCCGGCCACCCGTCCGGCCAGCACCAGCGAGGTCGCCAGCCGCTTCACGTCCCACTCCCACGGGCCGAAGACGGTCTCGTCGAAGTCGTTCAGGTCGATGACCAGCCGGCCGTGCACGTCCCCGTACAGCCCGAAGTTCGCCGCGTGCGCGTCCCCGCAGATCTGTGCGCCGATCCCGGTGACCGGGCCGCCGGACAGGTCGTGCGCCATCAGCCCGGCCGCCCCGCGCAGGAACGCGAACGGGTTCGCGGCCATCCGCCCCACCCGTATGGGAGTCAGCTCGGCGACCCGGCCGGCGTTGGACTCCTCCACCGCCCGCACCGCGTCCGGGCGGTCGCCCGGCGCCTCGAAAGCGGCGTGCGCCGAGCGCGGCACCCGTCCGCGCAGCGCCTTGCCGTGCTCCTTCGGCGATCCGTCCGCCACCCTCGGCGCGAACCCCTCCACCTGCGGTATCCGCTGCCCCGCTGCCGCCGTCATGTGCGCCGCCCCACCAGTCCATTCGATCGCCAGAACGGGCTGACCGTACCGACAGCCCGGTGCCCCTGGCCAGCATCTCCACGCCGGCGCCCGGCCGGGGACCCGTCAGGGCCCTACAGCCCGGCGTCCCTGGCCAGCAGCGCCGCCTGCACCCGGTTCTCGCAGCCCAGCTTCGCCAGGATCCGGCTCACGTACGTCTTCACCGTGGCCTCGCTCATGTGCAGCCGCCGGCCGGCGTCCGCGTTCGACAGCCCCTCCCCGAGCAGCGCCAGCACCCCGCGTTCCCGTTCGCTCAGCTCCGCCACCTGCCGCCGGGCCTCCTCGCCCCGCACCGCCGCCCGCCCCGAGGACAGCTGGTCCACGACGTGCCGCGTCGCGCCCGGCGAGAGGTACGCGTCGCCGGCCGCGGCCGCCCGCACCGCCCCGATCAGCTCGCCCGGCGCCGAGTCCTTCAGCAGGAACCCCGCGCCGCCCTGGCCCAGGGCCCGCAGCACGTTCTCCTTCTCCCCGAAGGTCGTCAGGATCAGCGCCCGCACCGCCGGAACCGCCCGCTTCAGTTCCCCGAGCGCGGTCAGCCCGTCCATCACGGGCATCTGGATGTCCAGCAGCACCACGTCCGGCGCGTGCGCGCGGGCCAGGTCCACCGCCTCCCGCCCGTTCGACGCCTCCGCCACCACCTCGATGTCCGGTGCCGAGGTCAGGATCATCCTGATCCCGGCCCGGATCAACGGCTCGTCGTCCGCGATCACCACGCGGATCACTTCGGCTGTCACCCGAACTCCTACTGCTTGACCTGGTAGGACTGCTTGTCGACGAGCTTGCCGTCCTTGAAGCAGAAGCGGAACGCGATGTCGGTGGTCAGGTCCGGCGCATCCTCCGTCGACAACAGCACCAGACAGTTCGACCCCTCCGGCCGCGGCGGTCCCTTCCGGTCCATGCCGCCGGTGAAGATGCTGTCCCCGTCGGGCAGCCGGTCGCGGACCGCCTGCTCCGTCTCGCCCAGCCGCACGGCGTCGTACTCGCCCCGGTCGATCATCGCGTTGTTCACCGACCCCACCAGCATCACCACACCCGCCACCAGCGCGATCAGCAGCACCACCACGGCCGCGGCCGTGATCCCGCAGCCCAGCGCTATGCCGCCGGTCCGGCTGTGGGCCCGTACGGCCAACTCCCGGTCCACCACCGACCAGTCCATCGGGGAGTCGCCCTTCGGGCCGCCCGCCAGGACCCCCTGCCCGAAGTCGTCGGCCACCTCCGCCGCCCCGGCCGGCCCGGCACCGTACGGGAGCACTCCCGCGACCCGGAACCCGCCGCCCTCGACCGCGCCCGCGTGCACCATCCCGCCGACCAGCCGGGCCCGTTCGCGCAGCCCCGTCAGCCCCTGCCCACCGGACACGACCTCGCCGGCCCCCGGTCCGGCCGCGACGCCGTTGGCGATCTCCACCACCAGCGAGTCGTCCTCGTACCGCAGCTCCACCGCGATCGACGCCCCCGGAGCGTGCTTGTACGCGTTCGTCAGCGCCTCCTGCACGATCCGGTACGCCGCGTGGTCACAGGCCGCGACGAGCTCCCTCGGCTGCCCCGACGTCGTCAGCCGTACGTCGGTCCCCGCGCCCCGCGCCGCCTCCACGACCCCCGCGATCCCGGCCACGCCGCGCGCCGGGGACTGCGCCTCCTCCAACGGCACCGGGGCCTCCACCCCGTCGCGCATGATGCCGACGACCTCACGCAGCTCGTGCATCGCCGCCACCGACGCCTGCCGCAGCACCCCCACCACCTCGCGCTGGCGATCGGTCAGCTTCGGATCCACCTCCAGCGCCCCGGTGTGCACCGAGATCAGCGCCAGCTGGTGGCCCAGGCTGTCGTGCATGTCCTGCGCGATCCGCTGCCGCTCCCGCAGCCTCGCCTGCCCCGCGACCATGGCCCGCTCCCGCAGCAGCTGCCCGTTGCGCTCCTGGAGCGCCCGCAGCAGCGTCCGGCGCTGGGACCAGTACCGGCTCGCCAGACCCGGCACCACCGTCGCCACGAGGAACATCAGCGTGGAGAAGACGATCACGAGCAGCGGCCGCATCTCGTCCCACTGGGACAGCACGCTGAAACCGGCCGCCGCGAGGAAGGCGAGGGTGAAGGCGGCCAGCGCCCGGCCCACCCCGACGATCCGGCGCCCCGCGGACCAGCCCAGCAGGATCGTGACCAGGAACACTCCGGGCAGCACGCTGCTCGCCGCCGAGCCGACGACGAGGGTGGTCCCGGGGAACCGCCGGCGCAGCAGGGTCAGCACCACGACGACCACGGCGCTCACCAGCATCCGGCGCCCGGACCCGTTGTCGAGTTCCTCGATGCCCAGTCCCAGCACGGCCAGGACACCGGCCAGCGCCAGATCGCCGGCCACCATCCGCCGGGTCCAGGGCTCCGGTCCCCTCAGCCGGTCCCAGCCGGCCCGCGTCTTCCCCATGACATCCACCCGACGACCCTAGACACCCGTGTCCGCCGCCGACCGCCCTCTTTCGTCGCGCCCGCCACGACGAAAGTCTGAAGTCCGGACGGACGACGGGGGGAAAGAAAGTCCGGGCCCCGGGGAAACACGAAACGGCCGCCACCGCTTTCGCGATGACGACCGTTTCGCCGATGTGGGCGAGGGGGGATTTGAACCCCCACGTCCCGAAGGACACTGGCACCTGAAGCCAGCGCGTCTGCCGTTCCGCCACTCGCCCGAGCAGCACCCCAGTGGATCTTCCCTTGCGGGCCGTTCCCCTGGCGACGTCGAAAGATTAGCACGTGGAAGGGGGTGGATTCACATCCCTTTCCCCGGCCCCCGGGACCCCGCCGGGGACGGCCCCTCCCGCACTCAGCCCCCGGTGCGGGACACTGTCCCTGGCACGCCCCTACGATCGCTTGTGAGGACCAACACTCCTCCACACAGGACCGATGGGGAACCAGCCGAATCCGCCACGCGTGGATACGATCAGTAAGCAGTACAGGGCGACAACGACGGAGGAGGTGCCCCATGGGAGTCCTGAAGCGGTTCGAGCAGCGACTCGAAGGTCTGGTGAACGGCACCTTCGCCAAAGTCTTCAAGTCCGAGGTCCAGCCGGTGGAGATCGCCGGCGCCCTCCAGCGGGAGTGCGACAACAACGCCACCATCTGGAACCGCGAGCGGACCGTCGTCCCGAACGACTTCATCGTGGAGCTGAGCGGCGGCGACTACGACCGCCTGAGCCCCTACTCGGGGCAGCTCGGCGACGAGCTCGCGGGCCTCGTCCGCGACTACGCCAAGCAGCAGCGCTACAGCTTCATGGGCCCCATCAAGGTCCAGCTGGAGAAGGCCGACGACCTCGACACCGGGCTCTACCGGGTCCGCAGTCGCACCCTCGCCTCCAGCACCTCGCAGCCGCAGGCCCCCCAGGGCGGCCCGGCAGCGTCCCAGAACCAGCAGCAGGGCGGCTACGGGTACCCCCCGGTCGCCGCCCCGCCCATGCCCGCGGGCCCGCCTCCGGGCGGCGCCGCAGGACGGCGGCCCGCCTCCGGCGGAGCCGCTCCCGCGCCCTCCCCGGGCGGCTCGCGACGGCACTGGATCGAGATCAACGGCACCCGCCACCAGATCTCGCACTCCACGCTCGTACTCGGCCGAAGCACGGAAGCCGACGTGCGGATCGACGACCCCGGCGTCTCGCGCCGGCACTGTGAGATCCGGACCGGAACGCCCTCGACGATCCAGGATCTAGGGTCCACCAACGGCATCGTGGTGGACGGGCAGCACACCACCCGCGCTACGCTCCGCGACGGCTCGCGGATCGTCGTGGGCAGCACCACCATCATTTACCGGCAAGCCGAAGGGTGAAGCGGGGGCAATGTCAGAGCTGACCCTGACGGTCATGCGGTTGGGTTTCCTAGCCGTTCTGTGGCTGTTCGTCATCGTGGCCGTCCAGGTCATCCGCAGCGATCTCTTCGGTACGAGAGTGACGCAACGCGGCTCCCGCCGAGGCGGCGCCGCCGCCGGTGCCCCGCAGCAGGGGGGCCGCCAGGCGGCGCCACCCCAGCAGCGCCAGCGCCGTGGTGCGCCGACCAAGCTCGTCGTCTCCGAGGGCACCCTCACGGGCACCACGGTGGCCCTCGCGGGCCAGACGATCACGCTGGGCCGCGCCCACGACTCGACGATCGTGCTGGACGACGACTACGCGTCCAGCCGTCATGCCAGGATCTACCCGGACCGTGACGGGCAGTGGATCGTCGAGGACCTCGGCTCCACCAACGGCACGTATCTCGACCGGAACCGGCTGACCACTCCGACGCCCATTCCGCCGGGAGCGCCGATCCGCATCGGCAAGACCGTCATCGAGCTGCGGAAGTAGTACGAGAATGAGCGAGCGGAGCGAGCGAGCCGCGGAGATCCGTCCCACTGTGGAAACGGACCCGCGCGCGCTCCCGACCGGAGGGTGGGCAGTGTGGCTCGAGACCGGTTGTACCCGGAGGCAGCGTCGACAGGGCAGGTGCGCATGAGTCTGTCCCTGCGGTTCGCTGCCGGATCGCACAAGGGCATGATCCGCGAGGGGAACGAGGACTCCGGCTACGCCGGCCCACGTCTCCTCGCGATCGCCGACGGCATGGGCGGCCAGGCCGCCGGCGAGGTCGCCAGCTCCGAGGTGATCTCGACCCTCGTGCAGCTCGACGACGACGTCCCGGGCTCCGACATCATCACCTCGCTCTCCACCGCCGTGCAGCGGGCCAACGACCAGCTGCGCGCGATGGTCGAGGAGGATCCCCAGCTCGAGGGCATGGGCACCACCCTGACCGCCCTGCTGTGGACCGGCCAGCGCCTCGGTCTCGTCCACGTCGGCGACTCCCGGGCCTACCTGCTGCGCGACGGCGTCCTCACGCAGATCACCCAGGACCACACCTGGGTGCAGCGCCTCGTCGACGAGGGCCGCATCACCGAGGAGGAGGCGACGACCCACCCGCAGCGCTCCCTTCTGATGCGCGCGCTCGGCAGCGGCGACATCGTCGAACCCGACCTCTCCATCCGCGAGGTCCGGGCCGGCGACCGCTACCTGATCTGCTCCGACGGGCTGTCCGGCGTGGTCTCCCACCAGACCCTGGAAGAGACCCTCGCCGACTACCACGGCCCCCGCGAGACCGTGCAGTCCCTGATCCAGCTCGCGCTGCGCGGCGGCGGTCCGGACAACATCACCTGCATCGTCGCCGACGTCCTCGACACCGACAGCGGCGACACGCTCGCCGCCCAGGTGAGCGACACCCCGGTCGTCGTCGGTGCGGTCGCCGAGAACCAGCACCAGCTCTTCGACGGCGGCAACGCCATGCACACCCCGGCCGGCCGCGCCTCCGGGCTCGGCCGTCAGGCCCCCCCGCCCGCCGGCTCCTTCGGCCCGCCCGGCAGCGGTGAGGCCCCCGGCTACGGGTACGCGGACCCCGGCCAGGGCGGCGGCGGCTACGGCAGCTTCGGCGAAGCCGACGGCTACGACTCCGACTCCGGGTACGAGGACACGTACGACAAGCCCCGCAGGCGCCGCAGCAAAGGGCGCAGGTGGACCACCCGTACGCTGATGCTGCTGCTCGTCGCGGGAGTCGTCGGCGGCGGCCTCTACGCCGGCTGGCGCTGGACGCAGACCCAGTACTACATCGGCGTCAAGGGCGACCACGTCGCGCTGTTCAAGGGCATCAGCCAGAAGCTCGGCCCGGTGGAGCTCTCCAAGGTGGAGACCGACCGGCCCGACATCGAACTGAAGTACCTGCCGCCCTTCAAACTGAAGCTGGTCCAGGCCACCATCAGCGAGAGCAGCCTCGACGGCGCACGCGAGAAGATCGACGACCTCGGTCTCCAGGTGTCCGCCTGCAAGAAGGACGAAGAGCGCCGCAACGCCGAGGCGCAGAACCAGACACCCGCCGCCGGCCTGACTCCCGCGGAGCAGCAGCTGGTCGGCCTGTGCGGAAAGCAGTAGACACACGCGGGCGCAGGGGGCCTGCCACACCATGAGCGTTGTCACCAACACGACCACCATCGGCGCCATCGAGCTGCCGAGCCGGCGGAACACCGAGCTGATGCTGCTCGGTTTCGCCGTGGTCATCCCGATGTTCGCCTACGCCAACGTGGGTCTCGCGATCAACGGCAAGCTGCCGCCCGGCATGCTGGCCTACGGCCTCGGCCTCGGCGCGCTCGCCGGGGTCGCGCACCTCGTCGTGCGCCGCTACGCGAAGTACGCCGACCCGCTGCTGCTGCCGCTGGCCACCCTGCTCAACGGACTCGGGCTCGTCTTCATCTGGCGCCTGGACCAGTCCGAGCGGCTGCAGAACCTCGCGAAGCGCTCCTTCGGCGCCTTCTCCCCCTCCGCGCCCAACCAGATGCTGTACACGGCCGTCGGCATCGCCCTGTTCGCCGCCGTCCTGCTGCTGCTCAAGGACCACCGCGTCCTGCAGCGGTTCACGTACATCTCGATGGCCGGCGCCCTGGTCCTGCTGATCCTGCCCGTCATCCCGGGTCTGGGCGCGGACGTCTTCGGCGCGAAGATCTGGATCAGCGTCGGCGGGTTCTCCATCCAGCCCGGCGAGTTCGCGAAGATCGTCATCGCGATCTTCTTCGCCGGCTACCTGATGGTGAAGCGCGACGCCCTGGCCCTGGCCAGCCGCCGCTTCATGGGCCTCTACCTGCCGCGCGGCCGCGACCTCGGACCGATCCTGATGATCTGGGCGATGAGCCTGCTCGTCCTGATCTTCGAGAACGACCTCGGCACCTCGCTGCTCTTCTTCGGCATGTTCGTGATCATGCTGTACGTGGCCACCGAGCGGACCAG
Source organism: Streptomyces sp. NPDC002044 (assembly GCF_040296725.1). Classification (NCBI taxonomy): domain Bacteria; kingdom Bacillati; phylum Actinomycetota; class Actinomycetes; order Kitasatosporales; family Streptomycetaceae; genus Streptomyces; species Streptomyces sp. NPDC002044. Next base: position 27,057 of record NZ_JBEOXU010000044.1, on the reverse strand, counting down.
CTGGATCGTCATCGGCCTGCTGATGTCGGTGGGCGGCGCCGTCGTGGTCGCCTCCTTCGCCAGCCACGTCCAGGCCCGCGTCACCGCCTGGCTCGACCCCTTCGCCTGCTACACCACCTCGGGCGCCTGCGAGCAGGTCGGCCAGTCCCTGATGAGCTTCGGCTCCGGCGGCGTCCTCGGCACCGGCCTCGGCCAGGGTCACTCCGACCTGATCCTCTTCGCCGCGAACTCCGACTTCATCTTCTCCACCGTCGGAGAAGAGCTCGGGCTCGCCGGCGTGATGGCCTTCCTGCTGATCTACGGGCTCATCATCGAGCGCGGCGTCCGCACCGCCCTCGCCGCCCGCGACCCCTTCGGCAAGCTCTTCGCCATCGGACTGTCGGGCGCCTTCGCCATCCAGATCTTCGTCGTCGCCGGCGGAGTCATGGGCCTCATCCCCCTCACCGGCATGACGATGCCCTTCCTCGCGTCCGGCGGCTCCTCCGTCCTCGCCAACTGGGCCCTCATCGGGATCCTCATCCGGATCAGCGACACCGCACGCCGACCCGCCCCGGCTCCCGCTCCGTCCCCCGACTCCGAGATGACCCAGGTGGTCCGCCCGTCATGAACAAGCCCCTGCGCCGCATCTCGCTGTTCTGCGGGCTGCTCGTCCTCGCCCTGCTGATCCGGACCAACTGGCTTCAGTACGTGCAGGCCGAGGAGCTCAGCACGCGCAAGGAGAACCGCCGGGTCCAGATCGCCCAGTACGCGACCGAGCGCGGCAACATCATCGTGAAGGGCAAGCCGATCACCGGATCGGTCGCGACGAACGGCAGCGACTTCGAGTTCAAGCGGACCTACGAGGAAGGCCCCCTGTGGGCCCCCGTGACGGGCTACGCCTCGCAGGCCTTCGGCGCCACCCAGCTCGAATCGCTCGAGGACGGCATCCTCACCGGCAACGACGACCGGCTCTTCTTCGACCGCACGGTCGGCATGTTCACCGGAGAGAAGAAGCAGGGCGGCAACGTCATCACGACGCTCAACCCCGACGCCCAGCGGGCCGCCTTCAAGCAGCTCGGCAAGAACAAGGGCGCGGTCGCCGCGATCGACCCGCGCACCGGCGCCATCCTCGCCCTGGTCTCCACCCCCTCGTACGACCCGTCGAGCTTCGCCGGCAACTCCAAGGACGACGAGAAGGCCTGGGTCTCGCTGAAGGACGCCGAGGACAAGAACCTCGTCAACCGCGCCCTGCGCGAGACCTACCCGCCCGGCTCCACCTTCAAGGTCGTCACCGCCGCCGCCGCCCTCGAGCACGGTGTCGTCACCGACATCAACGCGCCGACGGACACCCCGGAGCCGTACATCCTGCCCGGCACCAAGACCCCGATGGTCAACCACGCGAGCGGCTGCGAGAAGGCCCCGCTCAACGAGGCCATGCGCGTCTCCTGCAACTCCGTCTTCGCGAACCTCGGCAACAAGGTCACCCGCGACAAGATGGTGGAGACCGCGGAGAAGTTCGGCTTCAACAACGACAAGATCGACATCCCGGTCCGCGCCTTCGCCAGCGTCTACGACAAGAAGATGAGCCCGGACGGCAACGCCCTGAGCTCCATCGGGCAGTTCAACACCGCCGCCACCCCGCTCCAGATGGCCATGGTCACCGCCGCCATCGCCAACGACGGCAAGCTGATGAAGCCGTACATGGTGGACCAGCTGACCGCGCCCAACCTCGACCTCATCGAGAAGCACGAGCCGCAGGAGATGAGCCGCCCCCTCTCCGCCGCCAACGCGCAGAAGCTCCAGGAGATGATGGTCAACGTCGTCGAGAACGGCACCGGCTCCCCGGCCAAGATCAACAACACCACGGTCGGCGGCAAGACCGGAACCGCCCAGCACGGCGAGGGCAACAAGAAGCGCCCGTACGCCTGGTTCATCTCCTACGCCGAGAACCCGGACAAGAGCTCGCCCGTCGCCGTCGCCGTCGTCATCGAGGACAGTGGCGCGGACCGCGAGAACATCAGCGGCGGCGGCCTCGCCGCGCCGGTGGCCAAGGCCGTGATGGAAGCCGTGCTGAAGGGCCGGGGATGAGCCGGTGCGCGCCGGACACGAACCGCGAACGGCGGGTGCCCCCACGTGATCCGCGTCACTGAATCCGGGCGGGTGCGAGCGTACGGTACCGGTCCGGTATCAGCCTGTGGCCACGAACCGATCACCGACGATCGGCCGGTAGCCTTTGCGCGAACAGCACACCGCCGGACCACACACAGGTGCGGTCGGGACTGACGGAGAGGGCTGGAACGTTATGGAAGAGCCGCGGCGCCTCGGCGGCCGGTACGAGCTGAGCCACGTGCTCGGCCGTGGTGGCATGGCCGAGGTCTACCTCGCCCACGACACCCGGCTCGGCCGTACCGTCGCCGTCAAGACCCTGCGTGCCGACCTCGCCCGCGACCCGTCCTTCCAGGCCCGGTTCCGGCGCGAGGCCCAGTCGGCCGCGTCCCTGAACCACCCGGCGATCGTCGCCGTCTACGACACCGGCGAAGACTACGTCGACAACATCTCCATCCCGTACATCGTGATGGAGTACGTCGACGGGTCCACCCTGCGCGAGCTCCTGCACTCCGGCCGCAAGCTGCTGCCCGAGCGCACCCTGGAGATGTGCATCGGCATCCTCCAGGCGCTGGAGTACTCGCACCGCGCCGGCATCGTGCACCGCGACATCAAGCCCGCCAACGTGATGCTGACCCGCACCGGCCAGGTCAAGGTCATGGACTTCGGCATCGCGCGCGCCATGGGCGACTCCGGCATGACCATGACGCAGACCGCGGCGGTCATCGGCACGGCCCAGTACCTCTCGCCCGAGCAGGCCAAGGGCGAGCAGGTCGACGCGCGCTCCGACCTGTACTCGGCCGGCTGCCTGCTCTACGAACTCCTCAGCGTCCGGCCCCCGTTCGTCGGCGACTCCCCCGTGGCCGTCGCCTACCAGCACGTACGGGAAGAGCCCCAGCCGCCGTCCAACTTCGACTCCGAGATCACGCCCGAGATGGACGCGATCGTGTTGAAGGCGCTGGTCAAGGACCCCGACTACCGCTACCAGTCCGCCGACGAGATGCGCGCGGACATCGAGGCCTGCCTCGACGGCCAGCCCGTCGCCGCCACCGCCTCGATGGGCGCGGCCGGCTACGGCTACCCCGACCAGGGCCACGGCTACGGCCACCAGGGCTACGACCAGCCCACCACCGCGCTGCGCTCCGCCGAGCACGGGCAGACCGCGATGATGTCGCCCATGCCCCCGGGCGGGGGCGACGGCGGGTACGGGTACGGCGACCAGGGCGGCTACGACCAGGGCCCGCACCGCCGCCAGAAGAAGAGCAAGGCGTCCACGATCCTCCTCGTGGCGGCCGGCATCCTCGTCCTCGTCGGCGCGATCCTCATCGGCCGCTCCCTCTGGGGCGACAGCGCCGACAACCGCCCCGCGGTGCCCAAGCTCATCGGCCAGACGCTGGAGCAGGCGCAGAAGAGCGGTGCCAACGCCGGGGTCAAGGTCGAGAAGGGGGCCGACGAGCCCTGCGAGGGCCAGGCCAAGGGCAACGTCTGCTCGCAGAGCCCGGAGGCCGGCCTCAAGGTCGACAAGGACTCCACCGTCACGGTGAAGATCTCCTCGGGCGCGCCCCCGGTGGCGGTGCCCGACGTGCTCCGGGTCCCGTTCGAGGAGGCGGAGGCGGCGCTCAAGGCCAAGGGCTTCCAGGTCGAGCGCAAGACCCAGGAGTCCGACAGCACCCCCGGCGTCGTCCTGGAGCAGAACCCCAAGGCCGGCACCCAGGCCCAGAAGAACGACGTCATCACGCTGACGGTGGCCAAGGAGCAGTCCAAGGCCACGGTCCCGGACCTGCTGGGCAAGTCGCGGGAAGAGGCGATCAGGCTCCTCACCGCCGCCAAGCTCAAGCTGGGCAGCACGACGGAGAACGAGTCCCCCGGCGCCACCCCCAAGACGGTCATCGCGCAGCAGTTCGCGGCCGGCGAGACGATCGACATCGGCAAGACGGTCAGCATCACCATCGCCAAGGCGGCGCAGACGGTGCAGGTGCCGAACCTGGCCGGCAAGACCGTGGACCAGGCCAAGGACGAGCTGAAGCGGGCCAACCTGGTGTTCGGCTCGGTCCTGTCGGGTCCGACCGACGACAAGGCGACGGTGATCCTCTCCGACCCGCCGGCGAACACCGCGCTCCCCAGCGGTTCCGCGGTCAACGTCCGCACCGTCCCGGGCCAGCAGGACGGCGGCAACAACAACGGCGGGAACAACAACGGCGGGAACAACGGCAACAACGGCGGCGGCGGCTTCATCGGCGGTCTGGGCGGCCGCTAGCGGCCCGCCGCCGGTGCCGGCACCGGCACCGGCACGGACAAGGTCCGGCCCCTCCCTGAGGAGGGGCCGGACCTTCGTCGTGCCGCCCCCGTACGAGCGGCCCCAACAGCGGCCCGTACGAGCCCCTGTACGGGCCGTGGCGAGGCCGTGAAGGGGGCGAGGGCCTCCGGGGCTCCCGGTGTTCCTCCGGGTGCCCGTGAGGCTCCAGGGGCGCCCGGTGGGGCGCCCGGTGCGCGGCGGCCTCGGCGCGGGGCGGCCGGCCCGCTCAGCGCAGTTCCGCCGGGAGGCTCCGGTCGGCGTTCACCTTCTCCGTCCGGACCAGCTCGCCCCAGACGACGTAGCGGTACTTCGAGGTGTACACGGGCGTGCAGGTCGTCAGCGTGATGTACCGGCCGGGGGCCGTGCGGCCCGATTCCTTCGGAACCGGGCTGATCACGTCCACGTTGTACTTCGAGGTCTGCCGCAGCTCGGCGAAGACCTTGTAGACGTACCAGGTGTCACGCGTCTCGAAGACGATCGCGTCACCGTTGCGGACCTTGTCGATGTTGTGGAACTTCGCCCCGTGGCCGTCCCGGTGCGCGGCGAGGGAGAAGTTCCCGGACGCGTCCCACGGCAGTGCCGACTTCACCGGTTCGGTGTAGTAGCCGGCCACGCCGTCGTTCAGTACGTCCGGCGCCGTGCCCCGCTTGACCAGCACCTCGCCGTTCTTCATCGCCGGCACGTGCAGGAAACCGACGCCGCCCCCGGTGTCCAGTGCTCCCGGCTCCGCGGACTTGGAGGGCTCCGCCGCGGGGGGAGCGAGCCACTGCTGGCGGATCTCGTCGCCCCGCGCCGACGCCTGCCGGTCCGCGAGCACGTTCGTCCACCAGAGGGAGTACGCGACGAACAGGCCCAGCACCAGTCCCACGGTGATCAGGAGCTCGCCCAGCAGGCTCAGGAACCCGGCGAGGACACTGCGTCGCCCGGCCGGCCGGCCGGCGTCGCGAGAGGCGTCGTACGAGGCGGCGGCAGCGCCGGCGGGACGGCGGCGGTGGCGGGAAGGTGACACTGCGGATTCGTCCTTCGGGCGGCTACGAGCTGGTCAGCGCGGGTGGCGGGCCCTCACTGCGGGGGCGTTCTCCGGTCATCCTGCCCCATACGATCATCCGGTAGGTGCTGGTGAACTCCGGGGTGCAGGTGGTCAGCGTGATGTACCGGCCGGGAGAAGTGAACCCCGAGCCCTCCGGCACCGGCTTCAGCACCGCGACGTTCGTCGGCGGGGTCTGCGCCAGCGCCGAGGTCATCTCGTACGTGTAATAGGCGTCCCGGGTCTCGACCACGACCGGATCGCCCGGCACCAGCCGGTTGATGTAGCGGAACGGCTCGCCGTGCGTGTTCCGGTGGCCCGCCACCGCGAAGTTGCCCTGCGCGTCCGAGGGCATCGCCGTCTTCAGCGAGCCCTCGCCGTAGTGCCCGGCCATCCCGCGGTCCAGCACCTTCGGCTTGCTGATCCCCTCCGCCACCGGCACCTTCACGTCCAGTTTCGGGATGTGCAGGATGGCGAAGCCCTGCCCCGGCTCGAACGCCGACACCGCCGGGGCGCCGGCCCCGGTCTCCGGCGCCCGTTCCCAGGTCTGGCGGAGCGAGCCCGCGGCGCCGTTCGCCGTCCGCTGGGCGAGGAGGTTCGTGTACCAGAGCTGGTAGGCGACGAACAGCAGCATCACCAGGCCCAGCGTGATGAACAGCTCGCCGCCCAGCCTGCTCGCGACGATCAGCGGACCGCCCGACGCCGGCCGCCTGCGCCGTCGTCCGCCGCGCCGCCGTGTCTGGCGCGCGGACCGTTTCGCCGCCTCCTGCGCGGCCCTGCGTCGCGCGGCCCGGCCCTCCGTGGGCGCGGACGGCGCGAGCGTGGTCACGCGACGGCCTTGCCCACCACCGGGGCCAGCCCCACCGACCGCTCCACGGCTCCGGCGTCACCGCAGCGCACCAGCCAGTTCGCGAGCATCCGGTGCCCCCACTCGGTCAGCACCGACTCGGGGTGGAACTGCACGCCCTCGACGTCGTGCTCCCGGTGGCGCAGGCCCATGATGATCCCGTCCTCCGTGCGCGCCGTGACCTCCAGCGTGTCCGGGAGGGTCAGGGGCTCGGCGGCCAGCGAGTGGTATCGGGTCGCGGTGAACGGCGACGGCAGCCCCTCGAACACCCCGAGGCCCTCGTGCACCACGGGCGAGGTCTTGCCGTGCAGCAGCTCCGGGGCCCGGTCCACGACCCCGCCGTACGCGACCGCCATCGACTGCATGCCCAGGCAGACGCCGAAGACCGGGACGGCGGTGTCCGCGCAGTGCCGGACCATGTCGACGCAGATCCCGGCCTCCTCGGGGGTGCCCGGGCCGGGGGACAGCAGGACGCCGTCGAATCCGTCCTGCGCGTGCTTGAGGGCGACCTCGTCGTTGCGCAGCACCTCGCATTCGGCGCCGAGCTGGTAGAGGTACTGGACCAGGTTGAAGACAAAGCTGTCGTAGTTGTCGACAACCAGAATGCGCGCGCTCACGGAGTCGCTCCCGATCCCTCGTCCACCGTCACGTCGTTGAACGGAAGGAGCGGCTCGGCCCACGGGAAGACGTACTGGAACAGCACGAACACCACCGCGAGGACCAGTACGAGCGAGATCAGCGCGCGTACCCACGCGTTTCCCGGCAGATGCCGCCAGACCCAGCCGTACATGCCGTCTGATTCCTTTTCGTCCACGATCGTTCCACGCACCGCGGAGGCGGTACGCGAACAGCCTAAAGGCAGCGGCCCGGCCGGGTGGGTCACCTCGGCAAACCCCCGGATCCCACCGGTCCGGACGTCCGGGTACCGGTCAGTTCGGCCCACACCACCAGCCGGTGGCTGTGGCCCCACTCGGGGTCGCAGGTCGTCAGCGTGAGGTACCGGCCGGGGACGGTGAAGGGCGACTTCCGGGGCACCGGGTCGACCACGGCGACGTCGGTGGGCAGGGTGCGGACGGGGCCGCCGCGGATCGTGTAGGTGTACGTCGTCGTCGCGTCCTTGAGGATCACGGCGTCCCCGGGACGCAGCGCGGGGAAGTCCTTGAAGGGGTCGCCGTACGTGCGCCGGTGGCCCGCGACCGAGAAGTTCCCGGTCGCGCCGAGGCGGGCGGTGCCCGCGTAGTGCCCGAGGCCCTTCTTGAGGAGCTCGGTGCCGGTGCCCTCCAGGACGGGCTTCCTCCAGTCCGGCCCGAAGCGCGGGACGGACATCTCGGCGAAGGGCCGTCCGGCGGGGTACGCGGCGGGCTCGGGCTCCTTCGCGGGCGCGGCCGGCGGCGCCGCCGGCCGCGCGGGCGTCCCGGACGGGCCCGGGTGCGGGGACGGGGACGGGGACGGGGACGGGGGCGCCTGCCGGGGGGCTCCGGCCGCCCAGCCGCCGCGCAGCCGGGCCATCTCGCCGTCCATGGCCCGGTCGGCCTTCACCCCGGTCCAGAGCAGGACGTACGCCACGAAGAGCACGATCAGCGTGCCCGCGGTCAGGCACAGCTCGCTCAGCGTCCGTACCACCAGGCGCAGGACGACATCGGCGCTGACCCGCTCAGGCCGTCGGTTCCACCGGCTTCGCATAGTGGAGGTCCACTGTGCCGGAGTAGCCGGGAAGTGTCAGCGCCTTGTGCTCGTCCACTTTCCAGCCGAGCCCGTACGCGTTCACGTACAGCTGGTAGTTCTGCAGCGCGGGGGAGGCCGCGAGGGCCTTGCGGAGCGCGCCCGGGTCGCCGACCGCCGAGATCTTGTACGGGGGTGAGTACACGCGGCCCTGGAGGATCAGGGTGTTGCCCACGCAGCGCACCGCGCTGGTGGAGATGAGCCGCTGGTCCATGACCTGGATGCCCTGGGCGCCGCCCCGCCAGAGGGCGTTCACGACGGCCTGGAGGTCCTGCTGGTGGATCACCAGGTCGTTGGGCTGCGGTTCGGGCACGTTGGGGATGCGGGCGGTGGCGCCCGGCGGGGCGTCGTCGAGCGTGACGGTCAGGCCCTTGCCGGACAGCTCCTCGGTGCCGGAGGCTTTGCGCAGGGCGGCCATCCTGGCGTCCTCCGCCCGGGTCCTGCCGTCGTCGCGCTCGGCGAGGGTGTCCACCCGGCGGCGCACGGCTCCGGTGCTCTGTTCCAGCGCCGCGTTGTTCTGGCTGCGCTCCTGGATCAGGTCCGACAGCCGCAGGAGCGAGGCGTCGGTGCGGATGTTCGTACCCTTGGAAGTGTTGAAACTGGTGACGAAGATCAGACCGGCCAGAGCGAAGACCGCGGCCGTCAGCAGCCGGACCGGCCTGGCCCGGCGACGGGGACCCGCGGAGGAGTCGTCGGAATCGCGCAACGTACCCTTCTCCTTCAACGCCACAGGTCCACTACGCTAACGGACGCCCGGGGCAGGCAAGGTCCCCAGCCCATCGACAGGAGAGCCCCTCGTGCCGAAGTCACGCATCCGCAAGAAGGACGACTACACGCCGCCGCCGGCGCGGCAGCCGCAGGTCATCAGGCTGACGAACCGCAGCTGGGTCGCCCCGGTCATGCTGGCCCTCTTCCTGATCGGACTCGCCTGGATCGTCGTCTTCTACGTGACCGAGACCCAGCTGCCGGTCGAGGCGCTGGGCAATTGGAACATCGTGGTCGGTTTCGGTTTCATCGCGGCGGGATTCGGCGTCTCCACCCAGTGGAAGTAGCACCTCTCGCCCCGTGAGGGAAGCTCTCCCCATGAGTTATCCACAGCGTCATCCACACCTGAGGAAAAGACAGAAGATCTGTGGATAACCCTGTGGAGAGTTGACGCCGGTGTGATCAGGTGAGTTCGGCGGTCCGCAGCACGACGACCCCTGCGGCCAGCAGGAACACCACCACACAGGTACCCCACTGAATGAGGGTGCGGCTCCTGCCCGCGGCGGGCAGGAGCATCCCCAGAGCCACCAGTGCCCCGGTGACCAGGCCGCCCATGTGGGCCTGCCAGGACACCCGCAGGCTGCCGAACGACACGAAGCTCAGGAGCAGCATCAGCCCGACCATCACGAGCACCGGCCGCATCTCGTACCGCAGCCGCCGGGCCAGGACGACGGTCGCGCCGAGCAGGCCGAAGACGGCCCCGGACGCGCCGATGGTCGGTACGTTCGGCGCGGTCAGCAGATAGACGAGGGCGCTGCCGCCCAGGCCGGACAGCAGGTAGACGGCGAGATAGCGGGCCCGGCCGAGTGCCGCCTCCAGCGGGCCTCCGATCACCCACAGGGCGAGCATGTTGCCGATGACGTGCCACCACTCGGCGTGCAGGAACACCGAGGTCATCAGGCGGTGGTACTCGCCGCTGGAGACGCCCTGGACCGGCGCCCCGTAGTAGTCGGCGTACCGGCCGAGCAGTTCCAGCGGGCGGGCGGCCGACGGCACGGCCAGGCAGAAGAGGAACACCGCGGCGTTGAGACCGATCAGGACCTTCGTGACCAGGTGGGGGTCGGCGGCTACCACCCCGCCGGCGATGGTGCGCGGCGCGTTGGCGGAGGACCGGTGTCCGGTGCCGGAACCGTCGCGCACGCATTCGGGGCACTGGAAGCCGACCGAGGCACTGATCATGCACTCGGGGCAGATGGGGCGCTCGCAGCGGGTGCAGCTGATCCCCGTGTCGCGGTCCGGGTGGCGGTAGCAGCCCGGCAGGCGGTCCGTGTCCATCGGTCCCCTCGGTCGGCGGCGGGGCGCGGGGGGCGCCCCGCCGATCCGGTACGTGTATCCAGGACGGACGGGCGGGGCGGAAAGGTTCCCCGCGGGTGGAGGTCCCGCTCGGTCAGCGCTCGTCCGCAGCGGCGGATCAGCGCTTCTCGATGACGACCGACTGGATGATCACGTCGTCCAGGGGGCGCTCGGTGCGCGGATTGGTGGCCAGCCCGGCGATGGTGTCCACGACCTGCCGGGACGCCTTGTCGTTGATCTCGCCGAAGATGGTGTGCTTGCGCGTCAGCCACGCGGTGGGGGCGACGGTGACGAAGAACTGCGAGCCGTTGGTGGCCGGGCCGGCGTTGGCCATGGCCAGCAGGTAGGGCTTGGTGAAGGCCAGGTCCGGGTGGAACTCGTCCGCGAACTGGTAGCCCGGGCCGCCCGTGCCGTTGCCGAGGGGGTCCCCGCCCTGGATCATGAAGCCGCTGATGACACGGTGGAAGACGGTGCCGTCGTACAGCGGGTCCGTGGTCTTCTGACCGTCGGTCGGCCGGGTCCACTCGCGGGCGCCCGTGGCGAGCTCGACGAAGTTCCGGACGGTCTTCGGAGCGAAGTTCGGCAGCAGCTCGATCTCGATGTCGCCGTGGGTCGTCTTCAGGGTGGCGTAGAGCTTCTCGGCCACTGATCTGCCTTCCTTAGTCATCACTGTCGGTCCAGATAGTCGCACGGAGCGCTGCGCCGCACAGAAAATCGTCCACCCGTATGCCCTGTCACACATGCTCGCCGGCGTGATCGCAGGCATGATCCGACCAAGGGTGGAAAGGTGAACTGTGTCCGCCACCGAGGAGGAGGAATCCCGTGACCCGCAAGGACAGCGTGCGCCTGGCCGCCGAGAGCGCCAGGGAGACTGTGCGGCACGCGTCGGAAGTGGTGGCGCCGTACGCAGAATCCGCCAAGGATGCCGCGGTGCACTACGCGCATGAGGCGAACGAGCGGCTGGCGCCCAAGGTGTCGTACGCGGCCAACGAGGCCGCCAAGCAGGCACGTACGACGTATGACCACCATCTGCACCCCCGGCTCAAGTCGGCGCGCGCCCATGTGCCGCCGAACGTGGACCGGGCGGCGACGCGAGCCGTGAAGCAGACGCGCCGGGCCGCGCGACAGGCGGCCGACTACACGCAGCCGAAGTTCGAGAGCGCGCTCGCGGCGGCCACCCCGGTCGCCGAGGAGGCCGCCTCGCGGTCGACCGCCGCCTTCGCCGCGCTGCGCGGCCAGGTGTCGGCGAAGGAGGTGCAGCGGCTGGTGCGACGGCACGAGCGCCGGGCGCGCACCGGCCGGGTGCTGCGCGGTGTGGCCCTGGTCGGCCTGCTGGCCGGCGGTGCCTTCGCGGCGTGGAAGTGGTGGGACCAGCAGTCGAACCCGGACTGGCTCGTAGAGCCGCCGGCGGCCACCGAGCTGTCGGCGCGCGATGCCGGGCCGGCGAGCTTCGACGACGAGCTGGCGGAGAAGGAGCGCGACGCGGACGCGGGGCCGACCGCCGAGGGCGAGCGTCCCTGAACCGCGGATCACCCGTAGGCCGAAGGGGCCCGCATCCTGTCGGATGCGGGCCCCTTCGGCGTGTGCCGGGCGGTGTCAGCCCGGCAGGGTGAGGACCATGCCCGGGCGGATGAGGTCGGGGTTGGAGCCGACGACGCCCTTGTTCACCGCGTACAGCTCGCGCCAGCGGCCCTCGTTGCCGAGTTCGCGGCGGGCGATCAGGGAGAGCGAGTCACCGGGCCGGACGGTGTACGTGCGCTTCTTGGCCGCGGGCGCGGGCGCCGGCCTGGGCGCCGCCGGAACGGCCTTGTGCGCCGCCGAGGCGGGCGACGGCGTGTGCGGCGCGCCGGGCCCGCGCGTGGGAGCGACCGGGCGCGGCGGCACGGCGGCGGGCTTGGGGGCCACGGGGACGGCCTTGTGCGCGGCGGACGCCGGGGTCGGCGCCGCGGGCTTGGGCGGCGCGGTGGCCGCCATCCGCTCGGCGGCCGCACGGGTGGCCGCGGCGGCGTCGGCCGCGGCGCTCGCGGGTGGTGCGGCGGGCGCCGCCGCCCGCTGCTGGACCTGCTCCGTCACCTTCTCGGCGGCCTCTTGCTGCTTCTTCTTGTCGGACTTCAGGAAGTCGAAGAGTCCCATGTGTGTACGCCTCCGGCGTGGTGGTGCCCCCCTGGGCGGTACGCCTGCCCCCACTGTCCGGCACCGGGCCCCGGACGGCCGCACGGCGGGGCCGTCCGGGGGACGCGCGGGCCGGGCCCGGCGCCGGTCACCGGCCGGCCCGGCGCACTCTCACTGGCGGGCCCGGCGGGCCGGCCGGGGGCTCTCGGACGGGGTGCCCAGATCGCCTTCGGCGAGCAGGCCGAGGACCCGCAGCAGGACGGCGCGGTCGGGGCCGGGGAGGGAGGCGAGGGCGTCGGCGTGCACCCGGTCGACGATCCGGGTGCTCTCGACGGCGACGGCGGCTCCGGCCTCCGTGACGGCGATGATCCGGGCCCTGCGGTCCGTGGCGGAAGGGCGGCGCTCGGCCAGTCCGGCCTTCTCCAGGGCGTCCACCGTGACGACCATCGTCGTCTTGTCCATGTCGCCGATCTCGGCGAGCTGAACCTGGGTGCGCTCCTCTTCCAGGGCATGGACGAGGACGCAGTGCATGCGGGGGGTCAGCCCGACCTCGTCCAGGGCCGCTGCCATGCGGGTGCGCAGCACGTGACTGGTGTGGTCGAGGAGGAAGGAGAGGTCGGGCTCGGTGCGGGCGGGGGCCATGGCGGTCATGACACCACTCTAAATCTTCGATCCGAAGAAAACCGTCTGCAACAAAACTATCCGCTACGGTCCAATCAGTCGCCCTCACTGACCGGAGAGACCGATGCCCGCCACTCCCAGCCCCGCCCCCGTCTCCGCCACCGACCCCGGCGGCTCCGCCGTTCACGGGTCCGCCACTCACGGATCCACCCCGGCCCTCGCCCCGCAGGGGCTGCGCTCCCGCTGGACCGCCCTCACCGTGCTCTCCACCGGCATGCTGATGACGATCCTCGACGGCAGCATCGTCACCGTGGCGATGCCCGCCATCCAGCACGACCTGGGCTTCACCTCCGCCGGGCTCAGCTGGGTGGTGAACGCCTACCTGATCGCCTTCGGCGGCCTGCTGCTCCTCGCCGGGCGCCTCGGCGACCTTCTCGGCCGCAAGCGGATGTTCCTCGCCGGGACCACCGTCTTCACCGGAGCCTCGGTACTCGCCGGATGCGCGTCCTCCCCGGGGCTGCTGACAACCGCCCGGTTCCTGCAGGGAGTCGGCAGCGCGATGGCCTCCGCCGTCGCCCTCGGCATCCTGATCACGCTGTTCACCACTCCCCGGGAGCGCGCCAGGGCGATCGCCGTCTTCTCCTTCACCGGAGCGGCCGGGGCCGCACTCGGCCAGGTGGTGGGCGGGGTCCTGACCGACGCCCTCGACTGGCACTGGATCTTCTTCATCAACCTGCCCATCGGAGTCGCCACCGTGCTCCTGGCCCTGCCCGCGCTTCCCGCCGACCGGGGTCTCGGGCTCCGGTCGGGCGCCGACGTCATCGGCTCCCTGCTCGTCATCTCCGGGCTGATGCTGGGGATCTACACCGTGATCGAGGTGGAGCGGTACGGCTGGACCTCCGGGCGGACCCTTGGCCTCGGGGGCCTCTCCCTGGCCCTCCTCGCCGCGTTCACCGTGCGGCAGGCGAAGGCGCGTACTCCGCTCGTACCGCTGCGGATCTTCAGGTCCCGGACCGTGGTCGGCGCCAACCTCGTCCAGATGCTCATGGTGGCCGCCCTGTTCGCCTTCCAGGTCCTCGTGGCCCTCTACCTCCAGCGGGTGCTGGGCTACGGCGCCGCCGCCACCGGCGTGGCGATGCTCCCCGCCGCGCTGGCGATCGGGGCCGTCTCGCTCGGTGTCTCGGCCCGCCTGAACGCCCGGTTCGGGGAGCGCAGCGTCCTGCTGGCCGGCCTCGTCCTGCTGCTCGCGGCCCTCGGCCTGCTGACGCGGCTGCCGGTCGATGCCGACTACGCCACCGACCTGCTGCCCGTGATGCTGCTGGCCGCCGGCTTCGGCCTGGCCCTGCCGGCCCTCACCACGCTGGGCATGTCCGGCGCCGACGACGCCGACGCCGGCCTCGCCTCGGGCCTGTTCAACACCACCCAGCAGATCGGCATGGCCCTCGGAGTGGCCGTCCTCTCCACCCTCGCCGCCTCCCGTACGAAGTCCCGACAGGCAGCGGGCAGTTCTCCGGCCGAAGCCCTGACCAGTGGCTACCACCTGGCCTTCGGGATCGGAGCAGTCCTGCTCCTGGCGGCGGTCGCCCTCGCCGCGACCCTCCTGCGCAGCGCTGTTTCACGTGAAACAACGGCCCGGGAGTAGCGGTGCACCCCGCCGGACCGCACACAAAACTCCGCAAAGCCCTTGTGGGCGCACCCGGTAACGTCTCATGGCCCGGCCAACGGAGGTAGCAGCACACTGATGAACACCGTCAAGGCCCCACGAACGCTATGCGCAGTGCTGCTCAACCCAGCGTTGAAGCCGCCCACCGAAACCATCACGTTCCGCAACCTGACGTCAGCGCTTCCACTCACCGGCTGCGACCGCTTGCAGCTGGCGAACCTCCTGGACACGCCCACGAAGGATCAGAAGGAGCTCAGCAGACGAGACATCACCAAGAACGATGCAGGACGCTCGCGATTGCTGCTGCAGCAGGCTGTCGACGAGGCCGATGAAGTTCTCTTCGCCTGGGGCTCCGGCCCGACTCCAGGGGTAGTCGGCGCCACACTGCGGGAGCAGGAAGCCTGGCTGAGGCAGTACCTACAGGTCAGCGGGATTCCTCGTATCTGGATGATCGCAGGGGCCCCACGACACCCCTCAAGGTGGCGTCAGTATGTAGGGCCGGAGAAGCAGCGCGTCCACGGTGCCACCTTCGAGGAACGGCTGGCGAAGGTGCTGGCGGTCCACTTCCTCACCAGCGGCGACATGGAGCCCATCTGAGTAGCGGGGCGGCAACAGGGACAGGACCCGAGGGCGAGGCTTAGTAAAAGAACCTCCGCGCTGGCGAGCGGTACCCCTACATACGGCCAAAGCGCAGCGCGCTGTCGGCCCAGCGTGTTATCCATGCGGCATGAACTACGAAGCGACCGATCGAGTGCGCCCCACGGATCTGCCAGGGCTGGCCTTCCTCATCTTGTCCGAAAGGTTCTTCGACGAGGATGGCAGACCTGTCCCATTCCGTCTCCGCGACAAGTTGAAGACCCAGGACGATCCGTTCGACGAGTACGTGGCAGACGTCCTAAAGGACAAACTCCAGGACGGCATACTCGTTCTCAGGGCCGACAAACCCCTCGTGAGCCCTGACGTGGTCATTGCCCGGCCTGACGAATACCACCTCTTGGAGAGTGGCGGCGCGGACTACGACACCCGTGCGATCTTCGGGATCGAAGTGAAGAAGGTGGATCTCGGAAAGAATGGGAAGCCTGCACGTGCGGCTGGTCTCGACTTCAACAGCACACCTCCCTGCGAGACGATCCGGGTCTACTCCGCAACCGGAGCGCCTCTGCGCATCCCTTCTTACTATCTCTTCGTGACTCTGGCCAAGGGCACGGCCGAAGGAACCGTATACGTTCACTCTCTTGTCCTGGTAGCCGGTGGCGCTCTCAACAAGGACGTCCAGCTATACGAGCGCATCACTGGTACCCGCAAGAAGCAGATTGGCCTCGGTACCTATGGGGACGGAGCGGACCGGCAGCGTCCCATGCTGCTGTTCTCGAATCCTCTCGGATGGGATTGGCTTTCCCGCTCCGCGACGCTCATCAGCGAGCGCGGTGATCTTTCCAGCGAGCACCCACTTACCCATGTACGCGAGATGACCCGATCCGTATCCGATGGGGTCGGTGAACTGTTCCACTGCTACCGCCCTTCAAAGCTGTCCCCCGAGCGTGAGCAGCCAGCTACGGACCCCTTTCCTCAGCCCGCGAATCGCAAGGAGGAGACGGCCCAGCGAGGCCGTTTCGAAATCGATCTGAGCACACTCACGATCGGTTAGAGCGCACTTCAAGGGCAGCGGCAGCCCGCGTCACGGCCTCGTCGGCAGCCGCTGCCAGGCAGTCCATCGAAATCGAGTTGCCCGGGAGCGTATGCAAGGCCAGCACCGACCCCCGCAACACCGACTCCACATCTGAAAAGCCGACCTTCACGCCCGCCACCTGGCATTCCCGAAGGCTGACTACTGCGCGTGACTCCACATCTGCAACCGTTGTCGCCGACGGCACACTGTGGCCGATGAGGCGGCAGACCACAATCGAGTCCAAGTTGGAGGGGTCCGCAGCACTGGACTTGATCGTACTCGTGCTCATCTCCGCCTTCACTGGTTGGATCGCGGTAACCACCAGCCCCGCCGACTCAAGCGCTTTGACCAGTTCCACCCATCCGGTGATCCGAGCTTGGTGGAAGGTGAAGGCCAGCAGCCCTTGGGGTTTGAGCAGACGAGCACACTCCTTCCAAACCGCACCGATTGCCTCACCAAAGTCGACAGGGTTAACGGACTGCACCTCTTCGACATGGCGCGTCGTGGTGAATTCGGTTGGGTAACCGTCAAAAGGTTTGATCTCACGCAACCATGCGTGGAAGAAGTCTGCAAGCTCACTGTAGTGAACATTATCCATAAACGGCGGATCAGTAACCACTAGGTCCACTGAAGAATCCGGAAGATCAAACGAAGCCGAAGACCCGTGGTTGATATAAGCAGTCACCTCACCGTCTACGAAATCCTGCGCACTACCGAGATCACGCTTCAAGGATTCCGACAATCCAAATTTTCTTTCGAAACCCCCATGAGATGAAATCAAATCATGCGGCTCATCTTTGTAGTCCAACGCCCGGATAATTCTGGACCGGTATAGCGTAGAAAAGGCTCCCGACGATGACGGCGTTCCCCAAGGGTGAGCCTCCAGCGGAGTTCGCTCAGGCTTCAACACATGGTTGGAGAACATGTGCCGAACCGCTCCGGTTCCCTCTCCCTTGAATGAGCAGAAGAGATTGTTGAACTCCAAGACGCCCGAAAAGAGGGCAGCCAGGGCCTCGCGCTCCGGACTCACGTCCAGATCACGGATAGCAGCTCCGAGCAGGCCAAGGCTGTACAACTGGCGTGCGTTGAAGAACTGAGCCCATCTTTGATAGTTCCACCTGAGGGCCTGCCGGGTGTTGTGACCGTCTTCCAGCCCGCCGGCTGGCAGGACCAAGTCCGTCTTTTCATCCGCAAGGCACCGTTCTGCCTTTGCATACAGAGCTTCGTCGAAGTCGTCGATCGGCTCATAGCGCCGCGTGCCGTCCGGGGCCAGGACTTGCTTGGCGTACATACGCAATGCGGGTGGGTGATCACCAAGCGCGTCGAGCACCTTTGACGCGTGACCACTCGGGCAGGTCATCGTGGCCCGGTTCACAGGACCCGAGAGGCTTGAGGTCTGGCCGCACCCATGACACGTGAGCTTGCTGTCCTCAATGACGTTCACAACGACGACAGCATGACAATGCGGGCAGGTTGCGCGACTCGTCGGATACTTCTTCGGATACGCGTGTTGCGCGAAGACATAACGACTAAACAGTTCGACTGGTGCGGCCTCGGCCGGACATTGCGGACATGAGGCCAACCCCACCCAGAAGTAGTAGAGGACCGGCAAGCCGTCTTTGTTCCGATGGAGTGCATCGATCTGCTCTCGTACCTGCGACTCGACTTTCTTGAAAGCCGCGTCCAAGAGCGTTCGATCCCAGGACGCCAAGGCTTGCCTTTGAACAAGGGTGGCGACAGGGTTGATATCCCTACCGACAATTTTGGCACCTAGCTTGGCGGCCTCGACCAACGTCGTACCCGAGCCGGCAAAGGGGTCGCAAACTACCAGACCGGGAAGCCGTAGCACGTTGCTGTAACAGTCGATTGCGTCCTGCTTGTCTTCAGCAATAGCGGCTGCCAAGATCCCACGGAATACAGATCCGAGACGCTGCGCCCACCACTTGTGAGTGTGCGTGGCGGGGCGGTGAACCTCCTTGCGCCATGACTCACGCTCAGCAGCTGCGGAGATCATTTCAGCTGGGAATCCTACTTCCAGCGCCGACACGGCAGGCACCACGCTACGACTAATGCGTCGCGGCGCATCTCCCATAGCGTCGAGCATGCCCTGCGGTTCGAAGATCATCATTTGCTCCTCCCGATCGCGGACAAGTATCCACGCTGGCGACTGGCCTACGCCCCTTGCGAGCTGACACACCCCTCAACGCCCATCACGGCCCGGGCAGCCCAAGACAAGCAGCCGATCCGCATACCCTATTGACATAGGTCGACCTAAGTCAGCTACGGTCAGACTTATGGAGCTAAGCCCTGACGACCCTCGCCCGCCGTACCTGCAAGTCGCTGCGGCACTGCGCGACGGCATCGCCGAAGGGAAATATCAGCCAGGGAGCCGGCTGCCTTCGGGGAGGCAGCTGGCGAAGGAGTTCGGTATCGCGCTGATGACTGCACAGAACGCACTCCGCGTACTTCGGGAGGAAGGTGCGGTGACCTCGCATCAGGGTCGCGGCGTCTTCGTTCGAGACCCTTCGGCACCCCCCACCACCGCAGATGAAAAGGGCCCGCCATCTCTAGGTCTCGCACAGGAACTGGAGGCCATCCGCGGGGAGCTCCAGCATGTCAACGACCGACTCGCTCGTCTCGAAGCTCAGGCAGGCAGCAGCAGCAGCAGCAGCACGAAAGATCCCATTGATCGCTGCGAGTCCGCCAGTAAGAGGTCTTGAGCAATCGTTGCCGTCCTCATTGACTCCTGAGTCGTCGTGGACCCGCCGAGTCGGGCATCGAATGCCGGGGCGAGGGATTCCAGGCCCGGGTTGGCGAGGAAACCGTGATCACCATCCAGGTTGTAGGGCGGAAGGACGGCGGCTTCCGCCGGACCTGGGCACGAGCAGACGCCCCGCCGCGCGAGGTTCCGATCTGCGCCGTCGTTCCGCGTCGCTGGGTGGTCGAGCGCAGTTTCCGCCTGGCTGGGCCAGGACCGGAGGCTGTCCAAAGATCACGAGTACCCGGCTGTCAGCCACGAGAACGCCCCCCCCGGCCGCAGTCACGCTCCTGCCGCACCGTGTCGGAAGAACCTCACCCTGAGCGGGACTTCGGCATGCTCGCTGGGGAGCGCGTACGACCAAGTAGCGGTGGGCGAACGCCCCTCACCTGGTGGTAACCCTCTCCCGCCAACGGGAATGCGTCCTGGCGCGCCAAGGCCCGTCGGCACCGCAGGGCAAGACGCTGAGCCCGCCGCAGGATCCATGGGTGATGCATGCTCGCAGCTCGGCCCGCCCCTGGTCAGCCGTCATCGCGGGCCTGCCGGCCCCTGGGAGCCGCCGGGCCGAATCTCCCCGAAGAGCCTGGCCTCTGAGACCTGTCGGCAACGCGTACGTGCCAACATCGAAAATCGGGACAAAATAGTCCCCTGAGCTGCGTTTCCGCAGGTCAGGGGACCGTGATTTTGTGGAGCCTAGGAGATTCGAACTCCTGACATCTGCCTTGCAAAGGCAGCGCTCTACCAACTGAGCTAAGGCCCCGAGCATGTGGACGCACCCGTCCCCCGTACGAGGAGGGGTCGTTCCGCAGAACAGAGTACCGGGTGTACCCCCTCATCTCGCAAAATGATAGGGACTCCCGCCCCGCGACCACTCTCCGTAAGATGCTCGCGAGGTTCGCACCAGCGAAGGGGAGTAGTAAGAGTGGACGCAGTACAACAAGAGGCCACGGCCAGAGCCAGAGAGCTTCAGCGCAGTTGGTACGGGGAGCCGCTCGGCGCGCTTTTCCGACGACTCATAGATGACCTCGGTTTGAACCAGGCCCGCCTCGCTGCCGTCCTCGGACTGTCGGCGCCCATGCTGTCCCAGCTGATGAGCGGCCAGCGCGCCAAGATCGGCAACCCTGCCGTGGTGCAGCGGGTGCAGGCCCTCCAGGACCTCGCCGGCCAGGTGTCCGACGGGAGCGTCAGCGCCGGGGAGGCCGCCGACCGGATGGACGAGATCAAGAAGACCCAGGGAGGCTCGGTCCTCAGCAACAGCGGCCAGACCGCGACCAACTCCGGCGCCCCCACCGTGAAACGGGTCGTCCGGGAGATCCAGTCACTGCTGCGCTCGGTCTCCGCGGCCGGTGACATCATCGACGCAGCCGACACCCTCGCCCCCAGCCACCCGGAACTGGCAGAGTTCCTCCGGGTGTACGGCGCGGGCCGTACCGCGGACGCGGTGGCCCACTACGAGGCCCATCAGAACTGACGCGCACGGCAGCGGACGAGGGTGACGGGGACGGGGGACGGGCACAGCGTGGGTGAGATCTTCGCCGGTCGGTACGAGCTGATCGATCCGATCGGGCGCGGTGGCGCGGGCGCCGTATGGCGGGCCTGGGACCACAGGCGTCGACGGTACGTCGCCGCGAAGGTCCTCCTGCAGAGCGACGCCCACACCCTCCTGCGCTTCGTGCGGGAACAGGCCCTGCGGATCGACCACCCCCACGTACTGGCGCCGGCCAGCTGGGCGGCCGACGACGACAAGGTCCTCTTCACGATGGACCTGGTCGGCGGCGGCTCGCTCGCCCACGTGATCGGCGACTACGGACCGCTCCCGCCCCGCTTCGTGTGCACGCTGCTCGACCAGCTCCTGTCCGGGCTGGCGGCCGTGCACGCGGAGGGAGTCGTGCACCGCGACATCAAACCGGCCAACATCCTGATGGAGGCCACCGGAACCGGGCGGCCGCACCTGCGGCTGTCCGACTTCGGCATCTCCATGCGCAAGGGCGAGCCCCGGCTGACCGAGACCAACTACGTCGTCGGCACCCCCGGTTACTTCGCGCCCGAGCAACTGCTCGCCGCCGAGCCCGACTTCCCGGCCGACCTCTTCGCCGTCGGACTGGTGGCCCTGTACCTGCTTCAGGGGCGCAAGCCCGACTCCCAGGGCCTGGTGGAGCACTTCCTCGCCCACGGCACCCCCGGCGCCCCCGAAGGCGTCCCCGCGCCGCTCTGGGACGTCCTCTCCTCCCTCCTCCAGCCGGACCCCCACAGCCGGTTCCGGACGGCCACGGGCGCGCGCAAGGCGCTCGCCGAGGCCGTCGAGCTCCTCCCGCCTCCGGGTCCCGACGAGGAACCGGTGGAGGTGTTCGACCAACTCGGCCCGGTCCCCGCCGGTTTCGGCCCCCAGGGGCCGCTGAGCACCTCCGCCGCGCCCCCCGGGGCACCCGCGGTCACCACCGCCCCGCCGGACGGCCACACGGCCGTTCCCCGGGCCCCGTCCCCGTCGCCCCGCACCGCGCCACAGGCCGTGCCCGCCGATCCGCGGGGCACCGCCCGTACGGTGGCCGCAGCCACGGCCGCCGCCATACCCGTCCCCGTACCCGTACCGCCTGCCACGGGGGCCACCGCCGCCCCGTACCCGGCCTCTCCCGCCCGGGCGGGAGGCCCTTCGGAAACCGGGAGCTTCCACCTGCCGCCCCCGGCCCCGCACGCGACACCCGCCCCGGCCCCGTACCTGGCAGCCGCCGTACCCCCGGCAGCCACGGCCCCCGCGCCCACGGCCCCGGCGGTCCGCACCGGCGGCGTCGCCCCGCCCCCGGCGCGGGTGGCGGCCGCGATCCTCCTCGCGGCGCTGCTCTGCTTCGCGGTCGGCGTCTGGGCCGTCATCCGGCAGTAGCGCCCCGGCTGCCCCGGCCCCGCCGGGCGAGCAGCACCCAGCCGCCCAGGACGAGCAGCAGCAGCGTTCCGGTGCCGAAGCCCGCCCCGGCCACCAGCCGCATCGCCGAGCGGTTCGCGGCGTCCTCGTTCGCCTCCGGAGCGGTCAGCCCGTCCCGGGCCGCCGTCCGTTCCGCGGCCCCGACGCCGAATCCGCCCGCGGCCGGGTCCTCCCGGTAGGCGGGTGCCTTCGCCGGGCCGCCGATGACGTCCGTCCGCAGGGTCAGCGGCACGGGCGCGGCGTCCTGCGTGAACTCGGCGACCTTGCCGCCCATGGTGACGCCGACGTAGTACCAGCCGGCGATCCCCACCGCCTGGACGTCCCGGTCGCCGGAGAAGCGGTTCTCGTAGGCGACGGGCGGGGTCTTCTCCAGCGTGACCCCGGCCTGTCTGCCGTCGTACGAGCCGCTCTCGTCCGAGACCAGGGCCCGGTACGGGCTGTACAGCGCGACGGTGAGCCCGTTCGAGGCGGAGCCGTACTCCTTCGTCATCCGGGCGGCGGCCAGCTCGGCGCCCACGCCCAGCTGTTGCCCCCAGTCCAGCGGGACCCGGTAGTACCGGGTCTCCCCGGGCCGCAGTTCGTCGCGCCACACCCCGGCCGTCACGGCCCGGGCGTCGTTGAAGCCGGTCCCGCCGGCCCGGGGCACCGGCTCGGTCCCGGGCAGCGAAGGCGTCCCGGAGGGCCAGGCACTGGGCGCCGCGGTGGGGCCGCCCGCGCCGGTGCCCGGCTCGCGCTGGACCCGGAGCTCCAGCGGCCAGGGGCTCTGGTCGGATCCTTTCGCGGCGGTGCGGGTGACTTTGGCGTAGTAGACCCCGCCCGGCGCGCAGTCGTGGTCCTCCGCGCCCCGCCGGACGCCCGCGGCGCTGATGGGGAGCGGGTCGTGGCCGAAGGAGGCCCGGCCGGAACTGCCGGGGCAGGTGCGCCCGGTGGTGGTCATGACCTCCACCGCGATGCCGTCGCTGTAGCCGACCTTGGCGCCGGCCCCCGGCCGCGCCACCGCGGAGATGTACACGTCGGACCGGTCCTGCTCCAGGACGAGCCGGTAGACCCGCTCCCCGGGCGCGAGGGTGTCCGCGTACGTGTGACCGGCCTCCAGCAGCGGGGCGTCCGCGGTGGAGCGTGTGCCCTCGACCGCCCTGGCGCCCTCCGCGGCCCGGTACGTCGGCACGGGCCGCGGGGCCGCCCCCTCGGCGCGCGCCGCCGCCGGCGCGCCGGCCGCGAGGCCCACGACCGCGGCTCCGAGGAGCGCGGTCCCGCGAACCCGCGGAGTCCGGCGTACCCGCACCCGATCCGTCCGACGTACCCGACCCATCACGCCCACCCCGAGTTTGCTAGCGCAAGCCAAATCTTTGCATAAAGCAATTTTTCGTCACAGAACAGCACAAAGCCCCGGCAGCAGCGGCAGCCGGGGCTTCATGGGATCAACCGTGGGTCTCACACACCGGAACCAGAGGGCACGGAGTCAGTTGCCTCCGTCCACAGGTCCTGCTCGGCGCGGTCCGCCTGGATCTGGCGGTACACGAGGAGCCCGCCGATGGCGGCCAGTGCGACCAGGAGCAGCTTCTTCACCGCGCGACCTCGTCTTTCGTTGACGTAGGGGACTTCTGGCGCCCAACAATACACACCGGCCGATACCGATCGGTGACCTGGCAACCCACCAACTGGCCCAACGACGAAGACCCCCAGGCCAAGGGCCTGGGGGTCTTCGACACTGTGGGGCTAACAGGATTTGAACCTGTGGCCTCATCCTTATCAGGGATGCGCTCTAACCAACTGAGCTATAGCCCCATCCGCGCTGCGCGCTGACTCCTGAAGATTAGCGCACAGACGCGGTAGCTCCAAAACCGGTTCCGACCGCGCGTCTGCGCAGGTCACTCGTCCTCGGCGAGCGTCAGCTCGACACCGCCGACGAAGCCCGCGGACAGGTTGTAGATGAAGGAACCCAGCGTCGCCAGCGCGGTCGCGAGCACCACGTTGATGACCGCGATCACCGACGTGAAGACCAGCACGCGCGGCAGCGACAGGAACGACTGGAGGTCGAAGCCGTTGCTCTCGTTCGAGCCGGTCGCCTCGCTGATCGTGCCGCCGACGGTCG
This sequence comes from Streptomyces sp. NPDC002044, assembly GCF_040296725.1. Lineage (NCBI taxonomy): Bacteria > Bacillati > Actinomycetota > Actinomycetes > Kitasatosporales > Streptomycetaceae > Streptomyces > Streptomyces sp. NPDC002044. The sequence goes on along the minus strand of NZ_JBEOXU010000044.1, from coordinate 3,187 downwards.
AGAAGACGCCCATCGCGTCCATGACCATCCACAGCACCACCGCGGCGACGATCGTGCAGATGCCCAGCGCGATCGACAGCAGGAAGCTGACCTTCATCACCGACCACGGGTCGGCCTTGGCCACCCGCAGCCGCGCCTTGCGCGTCCTGGGAGCCGTACGCGACCCCGTACGCGGCGCGCGCTGCGCGGCCGCGCCCCCGCCGCCCCGCGCCGCCCCCTGGCCGGGGGGCGCCGCGTAGGCCTGCGGCGGCTGGTAAGGCTGTGCGGGCCGCTCCTGGCCCGCGCCGGCGCTGGTACCCGTTGCGGTACCGGCGCCCGTACCGGTCTTGGACTGCGGTCCTCGGGTGTCCGTCACGGTTCCCCCCTGGGAGTCCGCGGCGGGGCCACGGGCACCGTTCGCTCCAGTCTTGGCCGGTCCGGCGCCCGTGGCTCCACTCACGACTTACTCCTCGTGCTCCCCGGCCGGAGGCTGCGTGCCCCCGGCGGCCTCGGCGGCCTGTCCGTCGGCTGCCTCGGTCTCGATCTCTGTCTCGATCTCGTCGACCTCGTCAGCTTCCTGACCGGCCTCGGCGTTACGAGCGATGCCCACCACTGCATCGCGCTTCCCCAGGTTGATCAGCTGGACACCCATGGTGTCACGGCCGGTCTCCCTGACTTCGTTGACGCGCGTACGAATCACACCACCGCTGAGCGTGATGGCGAGAATCTCGTCCGTTTCGTCCACTACGAGCGCCCCTACGAGCGACCCGCGGTCCTCCACGATCTTCGCGGCCTTGATGCCCAGACCGCCACGGCCCTGGACGCGGTACTCATCGACCGGCGTGCGCTTGGCGTAGCCCCCGTCGGTCGCTGTGAACACGAACGTACCGGGCCGGACCACGCTCATGGAGAGCAGCTCGTCCGCGCCGCGGAAACTCATGCCCTTCACGCCCGAGGTCGCACGGCCCATCGGGCGCAGCGAGTCGTCGGTCGCCGTGAAGCGGATCGACTGCGCCTTGCGGCTGATGAGCAGCAGGTCGTCGTCGGCGGACACCAGCTCCGCGCCGATCAGCTCGTCGTCGCTACCGTCCTCCGTCTCCCGGAGGTTGATCGCGATGACGCCACCCGAACGGGGCGAGTCGTAGTCCTTGAGCGCCGTCTTCTTCACCAGGCCGCCCTTGGTGGCCAGGATCAGGTAGGGCGCCGCCTCGTAGTCGCGGATCGCGAGGATCTGGGCGATCTTCTCGTCCGGCTGGAAGGCCAGCAGGTTCGCCACGTGCTGCCCGCGGGCGTCACGGCCGGCGTCCGGCAGCTCGTACGCCTTGGAGCGGTAGACGCGGCCCTTGTTCGTGAAGAACAGCAGCCAGTGGTGCGTGGTCGAGACGAAGAAGTGGTCGACCAGGTCGTCCTGCTTCAGCTTCGTGCCGCGCACGCCCTTGCCGCCGCGCTTCTGCGAGCGGTAGTCCTCGGTCTTGGTCCGCTTGACGTAACCGCCGTGTGTGATCGTGACGACGATGTCCTCTTCGGCGATCAGGTCCTCCATGGACATGTCGCCGTCGAAGGGGACCAGCTTGGAGCGCCGGTCGTCGCCGAACTTCTCGACGATCGCGGCCAGTTCCTCGCTGACGATGGTGCGCTGTCGCGACTCCGAGGCGAGGATCGCGTTGTACTCGTTGATCTTGGACTGGAGCTCGTCGTGCTCGGCGACGATCTTCTGCCGCTCCAGGGCCGCCAGGCGGCGGAGCTGCATCTCCAGGATCGCGTTCGCCTGGATCTCGTCGATCGACAGCAGGCCCATCAGGCCCTCGCGCGCGATCTCGACGGTGTTGCTGCGCCGGATCAGCGCGATGACCTCGTCGATCGCGTCCAGCGCCTTGAGCAGGCCGCGCAGGATGTGCGCCCGCTCCTCCGCCTTGCGCAGGCGGAACTTCGTGCGCCGGACGATGACCTCGATCTGGTGCGTCACCCAGTGGCGGATGAACGCGTCGATCGACAGCGTGCGCGGCACGCCGTCCACCAGCGCCAGCATGTTGGCGCCGAAGTTCGTCTGCAGGTCGGTGTGCTTGTACAGGTTGTTCAGCACGACCTTGGCGACGGCGTCGCGCTTGAGGACGATCACCAGCCGCTGGCCGGTCCGCGAGGACGTCTCGTCGCGGACGTCGGCGATGCCGCCGACCTTGCCGTCCTTGACGAGGTCCGCGATCTTCTGCGCGAGGTTGTCGGGGTTGGTCTGGTACGGCAGCTCCGTGACCACCAGGCACTGGCGGTTCTGGATCTCCTCGACCTCCACCACCGCGCGCATCGTGATGGAGCCGCGTCCGGTCCGGTACGCCTCCTCGATGCCCTTGCGGCCCACGACCAGGGCGCCCGAGGGGAAGTCGGGGCCCTTGATGCGCTCGATGAGCGCGTCCTGGAGCTCCTCGTGCGAGGCGTCCGGGTGCTCCAGCGCCCACTGGGCACCGGACGCGACCTCGCGGAGGTTGTGCGGCGGGATGTTGGTGGCCATGCCGACCGCGATGCCGGCGCTGCCGTTGACCAGCAGGTTCGGGAACCGCGCCGGCAGGACGGTGGGCTCCTGGTTACGGCCGTCGTAGTTGTCCGTGAAGTCGACGGTCTCCTCGTCGATGTCCCGGAGCATCTCCATGGCCAGCGGCATCAGCTTGCACTCGGTGTAGCGCATCGCGGCCGCCGGGTCGTTGCCCGGTGAGCCGAAGTTGCCGTTGCTGTCCACCAGCGGCATCCGCAGCGACCACGGCTGGGCCAGGCGGACCAGCGCGTCGTAGATCGAGGAGTCGCCGTGCGGGTGGTAGGTGCCCATGACGTCACCGACGACGCGGGCGCACTTGTAGAAGCCCTTCTCGGGCCGGTAGCCGCCGTCGTACATCGCGTACAGCACGCGGCGGTGGACCGGCTTGAGGCCGTCCCGCACGTCCGGCAGGGCGCGCGAGACGATGACGGACATGGCGTAGTCGAGGTAGGAGCGCTGCATCTCCGTCTCGAGCCCGACGGGCTCGATACGCATGACGGGCTCCTCCGCGGAGTTCTCCGCGGTGGGAATGGTTTCGTCGGCCATTGCTGGTCAGAGGTCCTTTCAGGCAGTCAGCTGAGCCGACTCAGATGTCGAGGAAGCGGACGTCCTTGGCGTTGCGCTGGATGAAGGAGCGCCGGGCTTCGACGTCCTCACCCATCAGCACCGAGAACAGGTCGT
>NZ_JBEOXU010000043.1:0-44849 GCF_040296725.1 Streptomyces sp. NPDC002044 | reverse complement strand
GACTGGACCGAGACCGGGACCGTCACCGAGACGGTGGCCGACAGCGCGCTGGTGTTGCCGGCGGCGTCGGTCGCGGTCACGCGGTAGGTGTAGGACTGGCCGGCCTTGACCGTGGTGTCGTTCCAGGAGGCCTGGGGACGCTGCCACTCCAGGGAGTCGGCGGTCATGGTGTGGATCGGGGAGGCCGAGCCGTTGCGGTAGACGCGGTACGTCAGCTTGCTGTCGTCCGCGTCGTAGCTGGTGCGCCAGCGGACCTGGGCCTCGCCGGGCTTGACGCTGCCGGCGCTGGCGACCGGGGTCGTGGGCGCTCCGACGTCGCCGGTGGAGGCGAAGCGGGTCAGGCCCCACTGCGGCTTGCCGTTGATGAGGGTGAACTCACCGCCGACCCACATGTACTTGACGTCGTTCTTCTCGGACACGGCCATGACGCGCGGGCCGATGCCCTCGGTCAGTTCCATGCCGTCGTTGGCCGTGGGGTGCCAGCCGAGCTTCGCCGGGCCGCGCACGAAGCCGTCCACGGGCGCGGGGGCGGCACCCTCGTGGTTGGTCGGCTGGGCCAGCAGGAAGTGACGCTTGCCGTCGGGGTACTCCTGCTCGGTGGAGCAGTCGTGCGCGTGCGAGGAGCTGTAGAGCACTCCCTCGTAGGGCAGCACGAACTGGGTCGCGCCGAGGCAGCGGTCGCGCCACTTCTCGGTGAAGTCGCTCAGCTTCAGGCCGATGCGGCCGTCGAAGACGCCGCCGCCGGAGCCCTCGTTGCCCGTGTAGAAGCCGGTGCCGTCGGTGGAGATGTCCTTGACGACCGAGTTCGACGGGATGTTGCTGTAGGTCTTGGTGACCGCGCCGGTGGTGGAGTCGACCACGGCCAGCGCGTGCGTGTTGGACCCGTTGACGGAGAAGAAGTCGCCGCCCAGCAGCACGTTCTTGCCGTCCGGGGTGACCTCGACCGCGCGGCCGGGCTCGTCCGCGTCGGCCTTGAAGGTCTTCAGCCCGCCGGAGCCGGCGTCGACGGCGGCGAACCGCTCGCGGGTCTGGCCCTCGACGGTGAAGAAGTCGCCGGCCGCGTACAGGGTGTCGTCCGTGAGGGCGAGGGAGCGCACGGTGGCGGTGAAGCCCGGGTGGAACGAGGCCCTGGGGGTGCAGGTCGCGATGTCGATCGCGGCGACGCTGGAGACCGGGGTGCCGTTGACGGCGCCGAAGTAGCCGCCCGCGTACAGGGTCTTCTCGTCCTTCGAGACGACCAGCGAGCGCACGGTCGCGCTGCCCTCGCCGATGGTGAAGGAGAGCTTGCAGGAAGTGGGGTTGCCCGTCGCCGCGTCGAGCGCGACGAAGTTCACGGCGTCCTGCTCGGTGCCGCTCGACGCCCCCTCGGGCGGGCGGACGGCGGAGAAGGTTCCGCCGGCGAAGACGGTGCCGTTGGTCTGGGCCATCGCCCAGACGACGCCGTTCGTCTGCCAGGTCGGCAGGTTGTCGGCGGTGAATGCCACCGGCTGTGTGATGGCGGACGCCTGAGGCATCAGCACCAGGCCGATGCCGGTGCCGGCACCGGCCAGTGACAGGACGAGGGCAGCAGTCAGCCCTCTGGATCTACGCATGAGCCCCCCAGGGCAATCGCCCGGTTTGATGGCTGAAACTATCCGAACAGCCATATGTACTGGGCGCAGACTAGGGCTCACGCAAGGGCCCGGTCACCTCCCTTGACCCATTGCATACCAACTTGGAATCAACCGGGTTCAGTACGGAGGGCGCACTACGGACATACGGCAGGTTTGCCCCGGTCACGCCCGCGCAGAGCGACGCGCGTGACCGGAACACGGCAAATCGTAGGGGAAGTGCGCGACCTCAGCGGTCGATGCGGACCGTCACGCCCGCGAGCTGGTCCTCGACCTGGCGGATGTCGGCGTCGACCATGATCTTGGCCAGTTCCGCGACCAGGACCGTCGGCTTCCAGCCGAGCAGCTCGTTGGCCTTGGAGGCGTCCCCGATGAGGGCGTCGACCTCGCTGGGGCGCTCGTACTTGGGGTCGTAGCGCACGTGCTCGTTCCAGTCGAGACCGGCGTGGGTGAAGGAGGCTTCGACGAACTCGCGCACGGAGGCGGCCACGCCGGTGGCGACGACGTAGTCGGTGGCCTCGTCCTGCTGGAGCATCCGCCACATGGCGTCCACGTACTCCGGGGCGTAGCCCCAGTCGCGGACGGCGTCGAGGTTGCCGAGGTAGAGCTTCTCCTGGAGTCCGGCCTTGATCCGGGCGACCGCGCGGGTGATCTTGCGGGTCACGAAGGTCTCGCCGCGGCGCGGGGACTCGTGGTTGAAGAGGATCCCGTTGACGGCGAACATGCCGTATGCCTCGCGGTAGTTCACCGTGGTCCAGTACGCGAAGACCTTGGCGGCGCCGTACGGGCTGCGCGGGTGGAACGGCGTGCCCTCGTTCTGCGGGGGCGGGGTGGCGCCGAACATCTCGGAGGACGACGCCTGGTAGATGCGGGTGTCGATCCCGCTGGCCCGGATCGCCTCCAGCAGCCGCAGCGCGCCGAGGCCGGTGACGTCGCCCGTGTAGAGGGGCGCGTCGAAGGAGACGCGGACGTGGGACTGGGCGCCCAGGTTGTAGACCTCGTCGGGCTGTATCTCGCGCAGCAGGTTCACCAGGGCGACGCCGTCGGAGAGGTCCGCGTGGTGCAGGACGAAGGACCGGTTGGCGGTCTGGGGGTCCTGGTAGATGTGGTCGATCCGCTCCGTGTTGAAGCTGGAGGAGCGCCGCACGAGCCCGTGCACCGTGTAGCCCTTGGAAAGCAGGAGCTCAGCGAGGTACGAGCCGTCCTGCCCGGTGACGCCGGTGATCAGTGCGGTCTTGCCCATGGGTTCCCCTTGGTGGTGGTCGGTGCTGTTCGTCATGGTGAGGCTGTGCCTCGGGGTGTCTGCGGCGGGCCGCCCCGGCAGGGGGCGCGCCGCGCGCAGGGCCGCCGCCCGGGGGCTGGATGGGTACCGTACACGCCCGTTCCGGCTGGCTTTGCAGTGGATTGGAGCCCGCGGCGGGCGGGGGCCGGGACGTGGACCGGGCGGAGCCGGGCGGGAGCGGACTGGCATCATCGGCGGTATGACAAGTTCGCTGCCGCTCCTGCCCCCGAACGCCCGCGTCTTCGTCGCGGGCCACCGCGGCCTCGTGGGCTCCGCGGTCGCCCGCCGCCTGACCGCCGACGGCCACGAGGTGCTCACCCGGGGTCGCGCCGATCTCGATCTGCGCGACGCCGCCGCGACCGGGGCGTACCTGAAGGACGTCCGTCCGGACGCGGTCGTGCTGGCCGCCGCCAAGGTGGGCGGCATCATGGCCAACAGCACGTATCCGGTGCAGTTCCTGGAGGACAACCTCAAGATCCAGCTGAGCGTCATCGCCGGGGCGCACGCCGCCGGGGTGAACCGCCTGCTGTTCCTCGGGTCCTCCTGCATCTACCCGAAGCTGGCTCCGCAGCCGATCAGCGAGGACGCCCTGCTGACCGGCCCGCTGGAGCCGACCAACGAGGCGTATGCCCTCGCGAAGATCGCCGGCATCGTCCAGGTCCAGTCGTACCGCAAGCAGTACGGGGCCTCGTTCATCTCGGCCATGCCGACGAACCTCTACGGCCCGGGCGACAACTTCGACCTGGAGTCCTCGCACGTCCTGCCGGCCCTCGTCCGGCGCTTCCACGAGGCCGCGGCCGAGGGCCGCGACGAGGTCACCCTGTGGGGCTCCGGCACCCCCCGCCGGGAGTTCCTGCACGTCGACGACCTGGCCGCCGCGTGCACGGTGCTGCTGAACGGCTACGACGGGAGCGAGCCGGTCAACATCGGCTGCGGCGAGGACCTGACCATCAAGGAGCTCGCCGAGACGGTCGCCGAGGTGACCGGCTTCCGGGGCCGCCTGGCCTGGGACACCTCCAAGCCGGACGGGACGCCGCGCAAGCTGCTGGACGTGTCCCGTCTGACCTCGCTCGGCTGGAAGCCCGGCATCCCGCTGCGGGACGGCATCGCCGCCACCTACCGGTGGTGGCGCGAGCAGGGCTGATCTCAACGCATCGGCCCCTCAGTACGCCCCGCGACCGTCGACGACGGCGCGGAGCGTGCGGCCCATGACGTCGACGTCACTGGTGAAGGACCAGTTGTCGACGTACTGCAGGTCAAGCTGAATCGTTTCATCCCAGGACAGATCAGACCTTCCGCTGATCTGCCACAACCCGGTCATCCCGGGCCGCACGCTGAGCCGGCGCAGTTCGACGTCGTCGTACTGCGCCACCTCCTCCGGCAGCGGGGGGCGCGGCCCGACCAGCGACATGTGGCCGGTGAGCACGTTGAACAGCTGGGGCAGTTCGTCCATGGAGGTGCGGCGCAGCAGCCGTCCGACGCGGGTGACCCGGGGGTCGCGGCGCATCTTGAACATCAGGCCGTCGTTCTCGTTCGCCCCGGCCAGGTCGGCCTTGCGCGCGTCGGCGTCCACGACCATCGTGCGGAACTTCCACATGACGAACGGGGCGCCGTCGCGGCCGATGCGCCGCTGGCGGTAGAAGGCCGGGCCGCGCGAGCCGACGCGGATCGACAGGATGATCCCCAGGAAGAACGGGGAGAGCAGCAGCAGCCCGATCGCGGCGCCGGCCCGGTCCAGGGCGGACTTCAGGACGGTCTGCACGCCCCTGCTGACCGGCGGGACGACCCGCAGCATGGCCAGCCCGCCGGCGGACAGGGTCTCCAGCCGCTTGACGGAGACCTCCACCAGGCCGGGGAAGACCGCGAGTTCCAGGCCCGCGTCATGCAGGGCCCAGGCCACGCGGCGCAGTCGCTCCCCCGCGAAGCGCGCTCCGGGGGCGACGAGGACCAGGTCGGCGTGATGGCTGCGGACGGCGCCGAGCACCGCGCAGGAGTCCCCGCGGGCGGCCTGCGGCATCGTCTCGCCGAGGCGGGCGGCGACCGGGACTCCGCTGGCGAGGTCGCCGGCGCCGACCGGGACCATGCCGACGACGACGTACGGGTGGTCGGTGCGCGCGGCCAGGTGGGCGATGACGTCCTCGGCCGCGTCGGGCTCCCCCACCACGAGGACCCGGCTGACGGCCTGGGCCTCCCGGCGGGCGGCGGAGAGGTGGTGGTAGGTCAGTTTGTGGCAGGCGACGGTGACGAGCAGCGCGGGCAGCAGGGCTCCGAGGGCGGACAGCCTGGGGGTGTCCTCCTCGGTCACCACGCGCGCCACGGCGAGTACGCCGATGAGAATCAGCCAGTCGTGTACGACCGGCAGGACTCCGCGCGATTCTCCGAGCGAACGGGCGGTGTAGCGGCGGCGCAACGCCTGCACCCCGGTCCAGGCGAGCGCGGCGCCGAGGGCGCAGTAGAGCGGCCGGACCTGCTCGGCGGCCGCGAAGACGAGTCCGACGGGAACCGCCGCGCCCAGGACGTCGGCGGAGACTGCTGCGGGCAGGTACCAGCGGGCCTTGTCACCGAGCCGCCGTACGGGCGCAGCGGACTCCTTGGCCGTCCTGGCCACTCTTTGCGCAGGAAAATGGACATGCCTCATGGGCCCCCCTGGCACGTGGTCTATGACAGTGACGGGTGTCCATGGCTTCCCCTGGCAACGGACATCTACCGCACCGGGAAACAGTACGACAAACGCCCGTACGGTAAATGCCGTTTGCGTCAACGAGACCTCTTGTTGCCCAAGCGTTAGCAACCGGTACCAACCGTTCCGAATGCCGGACGCCTTTCACGGCACACAAAGGTGAATGGTCCGGATACCGGATACGTCACTTCGGACAACGAACCGTTTCCAGCCAACCTTTTGACGCGGCCCTGACATCGCGTGCTGTAAGTGGCACTCTTCGACCGTTCATCGCACCAGCCCTGATCTGCCCGGAGGCCCACCCAGCCGTCCGGAACCCCCCTTGCAGAAGGAGTCTGCGTTGAGGTCCACCCCCCAGAGGCGTGCCACAGCGGCCGGCGCGCTCGTAGCCGCGGCAGCCCTGCTCGCCGTCGGTATACAGACCGGCACCGCCACCGCCGACGCCACCGCGTCACAGGCACGTACGGCCGCCCAGCCCAACCCGGGCGCGGCGAACGTCAAACTCAGCGCTTCGGAGCGTGCGACGCTCCTCGCCGAGGCCAACTCCACCACCGCGCAGGCCGCCAGGGCCCTCGGCCTCGGCAGCGGCGAGAAGCTGGTCGTCCGCGACGTCGTCAAGGACGCGGACGGAACCACGCACACCTCGTACGAGCGCACCTACGACGGCCTTCCGGTGCTCGGCGGTGACCTCACCGTCCACGCCAAGGGCGGCGTCACCCAGAGCGTGACCAAGGCGACCCAGCACGAGATCAAGGTCGCGGACACCACCGCCACGGTCACCCCGGCCGCCGCCGAGGGCCAGGCGGTCGCAGCCGCCAACGCCGAGGGCTCCAAGGAGGCCAAGGCGTCCAAGGGCGCCCGCAAGGTGATCTGGGCGGCCGAGGGCGTTCCGGTCCTCGCGTTCGAGACGGTCGTCGGCGGCCTCCAGCACGACGGGACGCCGAACGAGCTGCACGTGGTGACCAACGCCAGGACCGGCGCCAAGATCACCGAGTGGCAGGCCGTCGAGACCGGCACCGGAAACACCATGTACAGCGGCCAGGTGACGCTCGGGACCACGCAGTCGGGCAGCACGTACAACCTGACCGACGCGGCCCGCGGCAACCACAAGACGTACAACCTCAACCGGGGGTCCTCGGGCACCGGCACGCTCTTCTCCGGCCCGGACGACGTCTGGGGCAACGGCCTGCCGGCGAACCTGGAGACGGCCGGCGCCGACGCGCACTACGGCGCCGCGGTCACGTGGGACTACTACAAGAACGTGCACGGCCGCAACGGCCTGCGCAACGACGGCGTGGCCCCGTACACCCGGGTCCACTACGGCAACAACTACGTGAACGCCTTCTGGCAGGACTCCTGCTTCTGCATGACGTACGGCGACGGTGACGGCAACGCCAAGCCGCTCACCTCCACCGACGTGGCCGCGCACGAGATGACGCACGGTCTGACCTCGGTCACCGGCAACATGACCTACAGCGGCGAGCCCGGCGGCCTCAACGAGGCGACCTCCGACATCATGGCGGCGGCCGTCGAGTTCTACGCCAACAACCCGCAGGACCTCGGCGACTACAACGTCGGCGAGAAGATCGACATCCGCGGCAACGGCACCCCGCTGCGCTACATGGACAAGCCGAGCAAGGACGGCTCGTCCAAGGACGCGTGGTACTCGGGCATCGGCTCCATCGACGTCCACTACTCCTCGGGTCCGGCGAACCACTGGTACTACCTGGCCTCCGAGGGTTCGGGCGCCAAGGTCGTCAACGGCGTGAGCTACGACTCGCCGACCTCCGACGGCCTGCCGGTCACCGCGATCGGCCGCGACGCCGCCTCGAAGATCTGGTTCCGCGCGCTGACGGTCGGCTACTTCAAGTCGAACACCAACTACGCGGACGCCCGCGTCCAGACCCTGAAGGCCGCGGCCGACCTGTACGGCCAGGGCTCGACCATCTACAACAACGTGGCCAACGCCTGGGCCGGCGTCAACGTCGGTCCCCGGATCGTCTCCGGCGTCACGGTCAGCCCGATCGCCAACCAGAACACCCAGGTGGGTGGCGCGGCGAGCCTGCAGGTCCAGGCCACCAGCACCAACCCGGGCGCGCTGAGCTACGCGGCGAGCGGCCTGCCGGCCGGTCTGTCGATCAACTCCTCCACCGGCCTGATCTCGGGCACGGCCACCACCGCGGGCACGTCCAACGTGACCGTCACGGTGACCGACTCGGCGAGCAAGACGGGTACGGCGTCCTTCACCTGGACCGTCGGCACCAGCCAGCCGAGCGTCTTCGAGAACACGACCGACTACGCCATCGCCGACAACGCGACGGTCGACTCCCCGATCACCGTGAACCGCTCGGGCAACGCCCCGAGCACGCTCAAGGTGGACGTGAACATCCTGCACACCTACGTCGGTGACCTGAAGGTCGACCTCGTCGCCCCGGACGGCACCCTCTACAACCTGCGCAACCGCACCGGCGGCAGCGCGGACAACATCGTCCAGTCCTTCACCGTGAACGCCTCCTCCGAGGTCGCGAACGGTGTCTGGAAGCTGCGGGTCGCGGACCTGGCCAGCGCGGACATCGGCAAGATCGACAGCTGGAAGCTCACCTTCTGACCCTCCGGGGCCGGACGACCAGCCGCTGAGCGGCGCGAGCCGCACCGTTAGACACGGGGCCGCCCGGGAGGAAACCTCCCCGGGCGGCCCTGTCCCATGTGCCCCCGCCGCCACGGGACCTGCTGCCCTGACGGCCGGGACCTTCGGCGCCGTGCGCGCGGCCGCGGCGGGGGGATAGTGGAGTCCAGCGAACCTACGGAACCGTAGGTCCGGGTGATTCCGAGGACGTGCCCCATGCCGCAGACTCCTGTGCCGCGGACCCCCGCGCCGCCCGCCCCCGCGACCGTCCCCGCCCCGCGGCGGCCCTGGCTGATCCAGGGCGGCATGGGCGTCGGGGTCTCCGGCTGGCGGCTGGCCAGGGCGGTGTCCCTGGAGGGCCAGCTCGGAGTGGTCTCCGGAACCGCGCTGGACGTCGTCCTGGCCCGCGTCCTGCAGACCGGCGACCCGGGCGGACACGCCCGCCGCGCCCTGGCCGCCTTCCCGCACCCCGACCTCGCGCGGACCGCGCTCGACCGCTACTTCCGCGAGGGCGGTCTCGACGCGGGCACGCCCCTGCGGACCGCGCCGCGGCTGCGCGCCACCGGCGGGGCCCAGGCCGAAATCCTCACCGTCCTCGGCAACTTCGCCGAGGTGTGGCTCGCGAAGGAGGGACACGATGGCCTCGTCGGCGTCAACTACCTGGAGAAGATCCAGCTGGCCACCGCCCCCGCCCTGTTCGGCGCGATCCTGGCAGGCGTCGACCACGTGCTCGTGGGCGCGGGAGTCCCCGGCCAGATCCCTGCCCTCGCCACACGGCTGGCGCGCTACGAACGCTGCGTCACCCGGATCTCCGTAGAGGGCTCGGAAGAACCGCTCGACCAGCTCTTCGACCCCGCGGCCCTGCTGGCGGGGCACCTCCCGGGCCCGCTGCGCCGCCCGGAGGTACTGGCCATCGTGTCGCTGCCGGTGCTCGCGGCCTACCTGGCCCGCGACGAGGCGACCCGCCCCGACGGCTTCGTGATCGAGACCAGCGGGGCCGGCGGCCACAGCGCCCCGCCGCGCGGGCCGATGCGGCTCGACGAGCGGGGCGAGCCGGTCTACGGGCCCCGCGACCGGCCGGACCTCGCCAGGATGGCGGCGCTCGGGCTGCCGTTCTGGCTCGCCGGCGGCCAGGCGAGCCCCGAGGCGGTCGCCGCCGCCCGGGCCCAGGGGGCGGCCGGGGTCCAGGTCGGCAGCGCCTTCGCCCTGTGCGAGGAGTCGGGGATGGCCCGCCCCCTGCGCCGGGAGCTGCTGGACCGGGCGCGCTCGGGCACCCTCACCGTCCGCAACGACCCCGACGCCTCGCCCACCTCGTTCCCCTTCAAGGTGGCGGAACTGCCGGGTACGGTCTCCGACCCCGAGGTCGCCGAGGCCCGGCGCCGGGTCTGCGACCTGGGCTTCCTCCGTACGCCGGTGCGCGGCCCGCGCGGTCTGGCCTACCGGTGCGCGGCCGAGCCGGTGGCGGCGTACGTGCGCAAGGGCGGGGACCCCGCCGACGCGAAGGGCCGGCGGTGCCTGTGCAACGGCCTGCTCGCCACGATCGGGCTGGCCCAGCGGCGGCCCGGGGGGCGGGTGGAACCCCCGCTCGTGACCATCGGCCAGGACCTGTCGTTCCTGCCGCGGCTCTCCCCCGGCGCCGGGCCGTACACGGCGGCGGACGTGGTGCGGTGGCTGGCGGCGGGGGCCGGGGGCGGCGCCGCGCCGCCGGACCGGACGGGCTGACGCGCCGGGGCGCTCCCGGTCAGCCGGTGCGGCGCGAGACCGTGGCCAGGAAGCCCTCCTCCGCGTCCTCGCGGACCTGTTCGTCGCGGCCGCCGCCCGGACGGCCGTGGTCGTGGCCGTCGGCCGGCCGGAAGAAGGCCGCCACGACCTCCACGTTCCGCGCCCGCTCGCCCGGCTTCAGCACCTTCGCCGCCTTGCCCGCGCAGCCGGCGTTGTCGAAGAGCAGCGCCAGCGACTCCGTGTCGTTGCGCACCTCGACGGCCGGCCCCCGCCGGGAGGTCCCGGTCAGCAGGTAGCAGGTGTCGTTGTCCGCGGGGCGGATCCGCCCCCTGCGGTCGTCGCCGTCCTATTCGCTGTACCGGTAGTCCAGTACGCCGAGGTTCCGGCCGCCGTCGTCGGCCGACGCCGGGCCGGCGGGGGGCAGGACGAGGGCGAGGGCGCCGGCGAACACGACGGCGGTGGTGCGAAGACGCATGGGGTGGTCCGTTCCTCGGGTTCCGCGGTTGCCGGGACGCCGGGTCCGGTGGCGTCCGCGGGCAGCGTAGGAGCGGACCGGGCCGCTGGACCGGTTCGCCATGCACAGTGCGTTCGAAGGTTCACCCGTGAGGGCGGGGCCCGCCGCAGGCCGTGCGGCGGGACCCCGGCCTCACGGCCCCTTCGTCACTGCCTCGGCGCCGGTGCCGGAGCGCCCGCCGTACGGGCCGGCGGGACCGTACCGGCCGACGGCGGCACCGCGGCCGGGCGGCGGATCAGCAGGAACACCGCCAGCGCGCCCGCCAGGCCCATCACCCCCGAGGCCAGGAACGTCTCCCGCAGCCCGCTCGCGAAGGCCGCGTCCACCAGGCCCGCCAGGGTCTCGTGCGCCGCGCCCGCCGGAGCGGCGGCGAGCAGCTGCCCGGCCCCGCCGGAGGCCAGCGGCTCCGACAACCCGTGGCCGGCCTCGCCCAGGCCGGAGCGCAGCCCGGCATGGAAGACCGCGCCGAGCACGGCGATGCCGAGCGCCGTGCCGAGCTGGCGCGCGGTGTTCAGGGCGCCGCCCGCCATGCCCGCGCGGGCCGGGGCCACCGCGCCCATCGCGGTGGCGGCCAGCGCCGGGGTCGCCGTACCCACCCCGGCCCCGGTGATCAGCAGCCCCGGGACCAGGGCGGACCAGCCGTCGCCCGCGTCCAGCATCCAGCCCTGGAGCAGCGCGCCGACGCCGATCAGCAGCAGTCCGCCGCCGATGGTCAGCCGCGCAGGGGCGCCGTGCAGCAGCCGCCCGGCCACCGCGGAGACCAGGAAGGCGGCGGCGCTCAGCGGCACCAGCACCAGGCCCGCCCCCACCGGGCTCATCCCCTCGGCGGACTGCAGCCACAGGGAGACGTACATCAGGTACGAGAACGCCGCCCCGGACAGCAGCAGTCCGGCGGCCATGACGGCGACGAAGGTGCGGCTGCGGAAGAGGGAGAGGTCCAGCATCGGACGGGAGCTGCGCAGCTCGACGAGGACGAACGCCCCGAAGGCGGCCGCGCCCAGGGCGAGGAGCACCAGGGTGGCGGGCGAGCTCCAGCCGTTCTCGCCGACGCGGATCATGGCGTACGTGACGGCCGCGGCCCCGGCGGTGAAGGTGGTCATGCCGGGCAGGTCCAGCCCCTTGGCGTGCGGGTCGCGCGATTCGGCGACGGCCTTGAGGGTGACCCAGACGGCCAGCGCGCACAGCGGCAGGTTGATGAAGAAGATCCAGCGCCAGCCGAACTGCTCGGTGAGCAGCCCGCCGACGATCGGTCCGGCCGCCGCCGCGGCGCCGTTGACCGCGCCCCAGACGCCGAAGGCCACGCCGCGGTCGCGGCCCTGGTACGCCCCGCTGAGCAGGGCCATCGTGGTGGCGAACATGGCGGCGCCGCCGATGCCCTGGAGGGCGCGGAAGGCGATCAGCTCGGCCGGGCCGGTGGCCAGGCCGCAGGCCAGCGAGGCCGCGGCGAACAGGCCGAGCCCGCCGAGGTAGACGCGGCGGCGCCCGATCCGGTCGGCGAGCGAACCCGCCCCGAGCAGGAGGGCGGCCAGGGCCAGGGCGTAGACGTCCATGACCCACTGGAGGCCGGCGAAGCCGGTGTCCATGTCGGCGGACATGTCCGGCAGGGCGACGGTGACGATCGTGACGTCCACGAGCAGCATGAACGCCCCGAGGCAGACCGCGGTCAACGGCAGCCATTTGCGCATGGCGGGGACCCTTCTGGGGGTGCGGGGGTGGTGGCGGCGGGCCTCGGATCGGTCCGGCGACCCCTTCAAGGTCTCAGCGCACCGGCCGCACCCCTTAACCAGCGTGTTCGCGCTGCCGGATTCCGGTGGCGCAGGCGTCTGGAATGATGGAAACCATGCATCCGACGCCGCCCCCGACCCCGCACCCGGCCCCGCACGGCGGCCCGCTGGACGAGCTCGACCGCGCCCTCATCCAGGCCCTGACGCTCGACGGCCGGGCCTCCTTCGCACGGCTCGCGCAGGTGCTGGAGGTCTCCGACCAGACCGTCGTGCGCCGCTACCGCCGGCTGCGCACGACCGGCCTGGTGCGCGTGGTCGCCCTGCCGCTGGGCCGCCGGGTCGGCCTGTTCGAGTCCTGGCTGCGCGTCCAGTGCGCCCCGGACGCGGCGCTGCCGGTGGCGGAGGCCCTGGCCCGCCGCCCGGACATCGCGTGGGTGACCCTGAACTCGGGCGGTACGGAGATCCAGTGCATGACCCGGGCGCGCACCCGCCAGGACCGGGACATCCTGCTGCTGGAGAAGCTGCCGCGCACCCGCCGGGTGACCGGCATCGCCGCCCACACCATCCTGCGGAAGTTCTTCGGCGGGCCGGAGGCGTGGGCCGGCCTGGACGTGCTGCGCCCGGACCAGATCGCCGCCCTGGAGCGGCCGCCGGTGGAGCCCGGCCCGGAGCGGTACGCCCTGGACGACACGGAACTCGCCCTGCTCGCGGTGCTCGGCCAGGACGGCCGCGCCGGGTATCCGGAGCTGGCCCGCGCCACCGGCCTCTCGGAGTCCACCGCGCGGCGGCGCCTGGAGCGGCTGCGGGAGGCGGGGGCGGTCTTCTTCGACGTGGAGATCGTCCCGGCCCACCTCGGCTACGAGGCGGAGGCCACCTTGGTCCTGACGGTCCCGCCGGCCCGGCTGGCGGAGGTGGGGGCCGCGATCGGCAGCCATCCGGAGGTGCCGTTCGCGGCGGCCGTGACCGGGGCGGCCTCCCTGATGGCGGTGGTGGTGTGCCGGGACACCGACGCCCTCTACACGTACCTCACCGAGCGGATCGGCGCGGTGCCCGGCATCCAGCAGGTCGAGCTGATCCCGACCCTGCGGAACATCAAGCGGGCCGGGATGCTCGTGGAGGACGGGCGGCTGGTCGACCCGCCGCCCGCCCCCTGAACCCCGCCCGCCCCCTGAACCGCCGGCTCCCCGGGGGGAGCCGGCCGGGCCGGGTCAGCGCAGCAGTACGCCGCCCCCCGCGTCGGTGTCCACCGGTCCGGCGACCAGTCCCAGTTCGGCCGGGACGGCCAGCAGCGGATGCGTGGGCAGGATCCGCACGGTGTAGCCGAAGGGACCCGTACGGTCGAGGGCGAGCGGGCCCTCGTACACCCAGCGGCCCTCCAGGTCGGGGCCGGCGGCCGGCTTGAGCGGGAAGGCCCGCCCGTCGCGGATCACGTCCTGCGGGTCCACCCGCCCCGCGACGGCCTGCACCTCCACGTCCTCGGGCGTGAGCGCGTCCAGCGCCACCCGCACGCGCAGGGTGAGCGTGGCGCCGAGTTCGGCGGTCCCGTTCACGGGAGCCGCGGCGACGGCCTCCACGTGCTCGACGGCCACCCGCGGCCAGGCCGCCCGGGCCCGCCCCTTCCACCAGGCGAGGTCCCGCGCCGCGTCCGGGGTCAGCGCCCGGTGGGCGAGCGCGGCCGGCGCGTACAGCCGCTCCACGTACTCCCGCACCATCCGGCCCGCCAGCACCTTCGGCCCGAGCGACACCAGCGTGCGGCGGACCATCTCGATCCAGCGCACCGGGAGCCCGCCGCGCCCGACCCGGTCGTAGAACCGGGGCGCGACCCGGCCCTCGATCAAGTCGTAGAGGGCATTGGCCTCCAGGTGGTCGCGCCGGTCCTCGTCCGCGCCGAGGCCGTCGGCGGTCGGGATGGCCCAGCCGAAGTCCGGCTCGAACCACTCGTCCCACCAGCCGTCCAGGACGGACAGGTTGAGGCAGCCGTTCAGCGCGGCCTTCATCCCGCTCGTGCCGCAGGCCTCCAGCGGGCGCAGCGGGTTGTTGAGCCACACGTCGCAGCCCGGGTACAGCTTCTGCGCCATGGCCATGCCGTAGTCGGGCAGGAACACGATCCGGTGGCGCACCCGCGGGTCGTCCGAGAACCGCACCAGCTCCTGGACCAGGCGCTTCCCGCCGTCGTCGGCCGGGTGCGCCTTGCCCGCGACGACGATCTGCACGGGCCGCTCCGGGTCCAGCAGCAGCCTGCGCAGCCGGTCCGGGTCGCGCAGCATCAGCGTCAGGCGCTTGTACGAGGGCACGCGCCGGGCGAAGCCGATGGTGAGCACATCCGGGTCGAGCACGGAATCCACCCAGCCCAGCTCGGCCTCGGCCGCGCCGCGCTGGAGCCACGAGGCCCGCAGCCGGTCGCGCACCTCCTGGACCAGTTGCTCGCGCAGCACCCGGCGCAGGTCCCACACGTCCTGGTCGGGGATGTCGGCGACGGCGTCCCAGCGGGCCGAGCCGCCGACGGACAGGGCGTCCTCGGTGCGGCCGGCGCCGATCTGCCGGGCACCGAGCCGGACCACCTCGGGGGCCACCCAGGTCGGGGCGTGCACCCCGTTCGTGACCGAGGTGATGGGGACGTCGGCCGGGTCGAATCCGGGCCACAGGCCGGCGAACATCTCCCGGCTGACCGCGCCGTGCAGGGTGGACACCCCGTTGGCCCGCTGGGCCAGGCGCAGCCCCATGACCGCCATGTTGAACACCCCGGGGTCGCCGCCGGGGTACGACTCGGCGCCCAGTTCCAGGATCCGCTCGACCGGTACGCCGGGCAGTTCCCCGCCGTCCCCGAAGTGCCGGGCGACCAGGCCCCGCTCGAAGCGGTCGATGCCCGCGGGGACGGGGGTGTGCGTGGTGAACACGGTCCCCGCGCGCACCGCCTCGACGGCGGCGTCGAAACCGAGGCCCCGCTCGCGCTCCAGTTCCCTTATGCGCTCGAGCCCGAGGAAGCCCGCGTGGCCCTCGTTGGTGTGGAAGACCTCGGGGTCGGGGTGGCCGCTGATCGCGCAGTAGGCGCGCACCGCGCGCACGCCGCCGATGCCGAGCAGCATCTCCTGGAGCAGGCGGTGGTCGCTGCCGCCGCCGTAGAGCCGGTCGGTCACCTCGCGGGCCGCCACGTCGTTGTCCTCGACGTCGGAGTCGAGGAGCAGCAGCGGTACGCGGCCGACGCGGGCCTGCCAGATGTGCGCGTGCAGGGCGCGGCCGCCGGGGAGGGTCAGCGAGACCCGGGCCGGGGAGCCGTCCTCCTGGCGCAGCAGGTCGAGGGGGAGCTCGTTGGGGTCGAGTACGGGGTAGTGCTCCTGCTGCCAGCCGTCGCGGGAGAGCGACTGGCGGAAGTAGCCGTGGCGGTAGAGCAGTCCCACGCCGATGAGCGGAACGCCGAGGTCGCTGGCGGCCTTGAGGTGGTCCCCGGCGAGGATGCCGAGGCCGCCGGAGTACTGGGGCAGGGCGGCGGTGATCCCGAACTCGGGGGAGAAGTAGGCGATCCCGGCGGGCAGACCGCCCGCGGCCTCCTGCCCCTGGTACCACCTCCCGCCGTTGACGTAGTCGTCGAGGTCGGCGGCGACGACGGCGAGGCGCCGCAGGAACCGGCGGTCGGCCGCCAGTTCCGCGAGCCGGGCCGCGGAGACGGCGCCGAGCAGCCGGACGGGGTCGCCGCCGGCGGCCTGCCAGCCCTCGGGGTCGACGGATTGGAAGAGTTCGCGGGTCTCGGCATGCCACGACCAGCGCAGGTTGCGCGCGAGGTCGGTGAGCGGCAGCAGGGTCTCCGGGAGGACGGGGCGCACGGTGAACCGACGGATAGCCTTCACACGTTCCACCTTCGCAGGGGATTGCGGATCGGAGCGGCCGCACCACGCTGTGCACCCGCGCATCACCCCGGGAAGGCTAGCGATCCGAACGCCTCCCGGCCATGCCGCCTCGGCCATGGCGCCCCCGCCCCGCCGACGCCGGACCGGCGTCGGGAACCGGCCGAGTTGGGGCGGGGGCGAATGCGCGGCACCCACGGGGGAAACCGAGGAGGAGACCAGGGTGTCGTCGCGACGGTACGGCCGTACGCCGGCCACGCGGGCCCGCAAGGCCGCCTCCGCCCCCGATGCCCCCGCCCGCCGCGTGCGCCGCTCGCGCCGCCCGCGGCTCCAGGCAGCAGGGTCCGGGAGGAGGGGCCCACGACCGTGTCCGTGAGAGCGGTGATCGCAGGTCCGGCCCCCGCCCGCACGCGGGACCCGTGGGACGGGTCTGACAGGCGGTGTCCCGGCGTCCATCCTCCGGCCTTCCGTGAGCTGACGGAGCCTCGGAGGGCGCGGGCCGGGGCCCGGTACAGCCGGTGCTCACTACGTACGAGTAGTTAACCGACCGCCCGGGTTGGGCGGGGTCAGAGTGGGAAGGGCTCCCCGGGTACGTGTGGTACCCGCACGGCGCACCCGCCCCCACCCTCTCCCCGCCACCCGAGTGAACGCGGACAGGAGCGGCCATGCCCGCAGCCCAGCCGTCTTCCGAGCGGCTAGAAACAGAGCGAACAGAGCGTGCACTACCAGCCGTGATACCGGCTGGCCTGTCGTCACCAAGCCCTGCGAACTGCCCCCAGGTGATCCCATCATGATCGGTCGCATTCCCGTGCTGGACGTCCGCCCCGCCGTCGACTGCGGCGCCAGACCCGCCAAGGCGGTGGTGGACGAGGTCTTCGAGATCTCGGCCACCGTGTTCCGCGAGGGACACGACGCCGTGGCAGCCCACGTCGTCCTCAGAGATCCGAGCGGGCGGCTGCGGCCCCCCGTGCCCCTGCGCGAGCTGGCCCCCGGCACCGACCGGTGGGGGGCCCGGGTGTCCGCCGAGGTCGAGGGGAGGTGGACGTACACCGTCGAGGCGTGGAGCGACCCGGTGGCCACCTGGCGGGCCCACGCGGCGATCAAGATCCCCGCCGGGATCGACACCGGGCTGGTGCTGCTGGAGGGCGCCGAGCTGCTCGCCCGGGCCGGCGCCAAGATGCCCAAGCGGGACGGCCGCCTGGCCGTGCTGGCCGCCGCCGACGTCCTGCGGGACGAGGACCGGCCCGCCGCCGAGCGGTACGCGGCCGCCCTCGGCCCCGCCGTGGACGCCGCGCTCGCCAAGCGCCCGTACCGCGAGCTGGTGACCGCCGCGAAGCCGCTCGCCCTGCTGGTCGAGCGCAAGCGGGCCCTCTTCGGCTCCTGGTACGAGATGTTCCCCCGCTCGGAGGGAGCCGTGCTCGAACCGGGCGCGGCTCCGGTCAGCGGGACCTTCCGCACGGCCGCCGAGCGGCTGCCCGCGGTCGCCGGCATGGGCTTCGACGTGGTGTACCTGCCGCCGATCCACCCGATCGGGTCCACGTACCGCAAGGGCCCCAACAACACGCTGTCGGCAGGGAGTTGGGATCCGGGTGTGCCGTGGGCGATCGGCTCCACGGAGGGCGGGCACGATGCCGTCCACCCCGACCTCGGCACCATGGAGGACTTCGACGCCTTCGTGGCACGCGCCCGCGAACTGGAGCTGGAGATCGCGCTGGACTTCGCCCTCCAGTGCTCCCCCGACCACCCCTGGGTGGAGAAGCACCCGGAGTGGTTCCGCCACCGCGCCGACGGGACGATCGCGTACGCCGAGAACCCGCCGAAGAAGTACCAGGACATCTACCCGGTCCACTTCGACACCGACATGGCCGGCATCGTCCGGGAGACGGTGCGGATCCTGCGGCACTGGATGGAGCACGGCGTCCGGATCTTCCGCGTCGACAACCCGCACACCAAGCCTGTCGTCTTCTGGCAGAAGGTGATCGCGGACATCAACAAGTCGGACCCGGATGTGATCTTCCTTGCCGAGGCATTCACCCGCCCGGCGATGATGCGCGCGCTCGCGGCGGTCGGCTTCCAGCAGTCGTACACGTACTTCACCTGGCGCAACACCAAGGCCGAGCTCACCGAGTACCTGACCGAGCTGTCGGGGACCCGGTCGGCCTCCGTCATGCGGCCGAATTTCTTCGTCAACACCCCCGACATCCTCCACGCGTACCTTCAGCACGGCGGCCGCCCGGCCTTCGAGGTACGGGCGATCCTCGCCGCCACCCTCTCCCCCGCCTGGGGCGTCTACGCCGGGTACGAGCTCTGCGAGGGCACCCCGGTGCGGGCGGGCAGCGAGGAGTACCTGAACTCCGAGAAGTACGAGTTCCGGCCACGCGACTGGGCGGCCGCGGACCGCGACGGCAGCAGCATCGCCCCGCTGATCACCGCGCTGAACCGGGTGCGCCGCAACAACCCCGCACTCCAGCAGCTGCGCGACATCCACTTCCATTCGACCGACAACGAACAGGTGATCGCCTATTCGAAGCACGCGGGAGCCAATTCCGTACTGGTGGTCGTCAACCTCGATCCGCACCACACCCAGGAGGCGACGGTCTCGTTGGACATGCCGGTACTCGGCCTCGACTGGCACGGGTCCCTCGCTGTGCGCGACGAGCTCACCGGCGAGACCTATCACTGGGGCAGGGCGAACTACGTGCGCCTAGAGCCGGGCCGTACGCCCGCGCACGTGCTGGCCGCTCTGCGACCGTCCCCGCCCACCGGAGGGTCACCCACCACATGATGATCAACGATCCCGTCCACGACACCTTCGAGGACACCCCCGCCAAGGACCGCGATCCCGACTGGTTCAAACGGGCGGTGTTCTACGAAGTCCTCGTCCGCTCCTTCCACGACAGCAACGGCGACGGCGTGGGAGACCTCAAGGGGCTCACCGCCAAGCTGGACTACCTCCAGTGGCTCGGCGTCGACTGCCTCTGGCTCCCGCCCTTCTTCGCCTCACCCCTCCGCGACGGAGGCTACGACGTCTCCGACTACACCTCGGTGCTCCCCGAATTCGGCGACCTCGCCGACTTCGTCGAGTTCGTGGACGCCGCGCACCAGCGCGGCATGCGGGTGATCATCGACTTCGTCATGAACCACACGAGCGACCAGCACGAGTGGTTCCAGCAGTCCCGCAAGGACCCCGAGGGTCCGTACGGCGACTACTACATGTGGGCCGACAACGACAAGCAGTACCAGGACGCCCGCATCATCTTCGTCGACACCGAGACCTCGAACTGGACGTACGACCCCGTACGCAAGCAGTACTACTGGCACCGCTTCTTCTCGCACCAGCCGGACCTCAACTACGAGAACCCGGCCGTGGTCGAGGAGATCGTCTCGGCGCTCCGGTTCTGGCTGGACCTCGGCATCGACGGCTTCCGCCTCGACGCCGTGCCCTACCTGTACGCCGAGGAGGGCACCAACTGCGAGAACCTGCCGCGCACCCACACCCTCCTCAAGGCCGTCCGCGCCGAGATCGACGCGCACTACCCGGACACCGTGCTGCTCGCCGAGGCCAACCAGTGGCCCGAGGACGTCGTCGACTACTTCGGCGACTTCTCCAAGGGCGGGGACGAGTGCCACATGGCGTTCCACTTCCCCGTCATGCCGCGCATCTTCATGGCCGTGCGGCGGGAGTCCCGCTACCCGGTCTCCGAGATCCTGGCCAAGACCCCGGCCATCCCGGAGCGCTGCCAGTGGGGCATCTTCCTGCGCAACCACGACGAGCTGACGCTCGAAATGGTCACGGACGAAGAGCGCGACTACATGTACGCCGAGTACGCCAAGGACCCGCGGATGCGGGCCAACATCGGCATCCGGCGCCGGCTCGCCCCGCTCCTGGACAACGACCGCAACCAGATGGAGCTGTTCACCGCCCTGCTCCTGTCGCTGCCGGGCTCCCCGGTGCTGTACTACGGCGACGAGATCGGCATGGGCGACAACATCTGGCTCGGCGACCGCGACGGCGTGCGCACGCCCATGCAGTGGACCCCGGACCGGAACGCCGGTTTCTCCTCCTGCGATCCGGGCAGGCTGAACCTGCCGGTCATCATGGACCCGGTCCACGGGTACCAGGTCACCAACGTCGAGGCGGCCATGGCCTCGCCCTCGTCGCTGTTGCACTGGACCCGCCGGATGATCGAGGTCCGCAAGGCAAACCCCGCCTTCGGACTGGGCTCGTACACGGAACTGCCGTCGTCGAACCCGGCGGTCCTGGCATTCCTCCGTGAACACGGGGACGACCTGGTGCTGTGCGTGCACAATTTCTCGCGCTTCGCGCAGCCCACCGAACTGGATCTGCGCTCGTTCAACGGACGGGTCCCGGTGGAGCTCACGGGTGACGTGCGGTTCCCGCCGATCGGCGAATGGCCGTACCTGCTGACCCTGGCGGGACACGGCTTCTACTGGTTCCGCCTCCGCAACGAGACACGCACCGAACTGCGCGCCGAGCAGTAGCCGGCCACAGGCGAACCGGGCCCGAGAACGGGGCGGGCGGCACGCGAATGGGTCAATCGCCCGCCCCTGTACGGATCATCCTGACCCGACACTCGCACATACGGGAGAAGCAACTGCCGCACATCCGGGACACTCTGCGCATTCTGTGACGGCCCGGGGAAAGGACGCGACGCCATGTCGGAGGCAGCATCCGCCCGGAGTCGGCTGACGGCCGACCGGGCCACCGGGATCGGCCCGCTGGAACCGATGCTCAGGGCCTGGCTGCCCGCGCAGCGCTGGTTCGCGGGCAAGGGCCGGTCCATCACCAGGCTCAGGGCCGTATCGGCCGCCGAGCTGCTCCCCCCGGGGTCCACCCCCGGGCTGCTGCACCTGCTCCTCGACGTGGACGGGGACTGCTACCAACTGCTGCTGGGCGTACGCCCGTCCCTGCCGCCCGCGCTCGCGCCCGCGCTGATCGGCCACGCCGAGGAGGGCCCGTACGCGGGCAGGGCGGTCTACGAGGCGCTGGGCGATCCCCGGCTCGCCTCCATGCTGCTGGAACGATTGCGCTCCCCCGGCGCGCTCGGACCGCTCCGCTTCGACCGGGACCCGGACGCGCCGATCCCGGCCGGGCTGACGCCCCGTCCGCTGTCCGGCGAGCAGACCAACTCCTCGCTGATCTACGGGGATTCGTACATCCTGAAGGTGTTCCGCCGGGTCGGCCCCGGGGTCAATCCGGACCTTGAGCTGCCCAGAGCGCTGGCCGCCGCCGGCTGTGCCCGCGTCCCGGCGCCGGTCGCCTGGTACGAGGCCGAGCTGCCCGGCAGCGAGCCGCTGACCCTGGGCGTCCTGCAGCCGTACCTGCGCGGCTCCGACGACGGCTGGCAGCTCGCGCTGCGCCGGCTCGCCGCCGGAGCCGACTTCACCACCGAGGCGCACGCGCTCGGCCGGGCCACCGCCGAGGTCCACAGCGCGCTCGCGGCGGCGCTGCCGACCGTCGCGCTCGGCCCGGAGCAGACCGCCCGGCTGGCCGCCGGGATGACGGCGCGGCTGGCCGCCACCGCCCGGGAGGTGCCCGCGCTGCGGACGTTCGAGGCGGGGCTGCGGGGTGCCTTCGACGCCCTGGCCGCCTCCCGGGGGGCGGGGGTGTCGGCCCAGCGGATCCACGGGGACCTCCATCTGGGGCAGACCCTGCGCACCCTCGACGGCTCGTGGTCGTTGATCGACTTCGAAGGCGAGCCGGCCCGGCCGCTGGCCGACCGGCGCCGTCCCGAACCGGCGGTGCGCGACATCGCCGGGATACTGCGCTCCTTCGACTACGCCGCCCGCTCGCACCGGCCGTTCGCCCCCGCCTGGGCGGACGACTGCCGGGCCGCCTTCTGCGAGGGCTACGCCCGCACCACCGGCCGCGACCCCCGGGAGGACCCGGTGCTGCTGCGGGCGTACGAGACCGACAAGGCGGTGTACGAGGCCCGCTACGAGTTCCGGCACCGCCCCGACTGGCTGCACGTCCCGATGGCCGCGATCCGGCGGCTCTCGGAGCCCGTCCGCCCCGCCCACCGCGTGCCGCCGACCCCGGCCGCACCGGGCTCCCTCTCCCCGCACCCCCATCAGAAGCCCCCGAGGAGGCCGCTCGCGTGAGCGCCGCACGACAGCCGTCACCGACCGTCCGCGACGAATCCGGGGCCTTGGCCCCGGCCGCGAGAAAGCCCCGCACCCCCCGCGCCCGCCGGGCCGCCCCCGCGCACGGGGTCCGGCCGGCGCCCGCCCGGGGCGCCGGGGACCGGGGCCGCCTGCTGGAGGGCCGCCACCACGACCCGCACGGGGTGCTGGGCGCCCGTGCGCAGCGCGGCGGCGTCTCCTTCCGGGTGCTGCGCCCCTACGCCAAGGCGGTCACGATCGTCGCCAAGGGGCTGCGGGCCGAGCTCTTCGACGACGGGGACGGGCTGTTCTCGGGGCTGCTGCCGCTCGCCGAGGTGCCGGACTACCGGCTGCTGGTGGCGTACGACGGCGACGAGATCGAGGTCCACGACCCGTACCGGTTCCTGCCGGCGCTGGGCGAGCTGGACCTGCACCTGATCGGCGAGGGCCGGCACGAGGAGCTCTGGACGGCGCTGGGCTCCCGGCCGATGGAGCACCAGGGGGTGGCCGGCACCCGCTTCACGGTGTGGGCGCCGAACGCCCAGGGCGTCCGCGTCGCCGGGGACTTCTCGTACTGGGACTCGGTCGCCTATCCGATGCGCTCGCTCGGCTCCACCGGTGTGTGGGAGCTGTTCCTGCCGGGCGTCGGCGCCGGGACGCTGTACAAGTACGACATCACGCGGCCCGACGGCAGCCACACCCTGCGCGCCGACCCGATGGCCCGGGCGGCGGAGGTCCCGCCGGCCAACGCCTCCGTCGTCACGGTCTCGGCGTACGAGTGGAACGACGCGCGGTGGATGGCCGGGCGCGGCGCGCGGCCGCCGCACCAGGCGCCGTTCTCGGTCTACGAGGTGCACCTGGCGTCCTGGCGGCCGGGGCTCTCCTACCGGCAGCTCGCGGAGCAGCTCCCGGCGTACGTGAAGGAGCTCGGCTTCACGCACGTGGAGCTGATGCCGGTCGCCGAGCACCCCTTCGGCGGCTCGTGGGGCTACCAGGTCACCGGGTTCTACGCGCCGACCTCCCGGATGGGATCGCCGGACGACTTCCGCTTCCTGGTGGACGCGCTGCACCAGGCCGGGATCGGGGTGATCGTCGACTGGGTGCCGGCGCACTTCCCGCGCGACGACTGGGCGCTCGCCGAGTTCGACGGCCGGCCCCTGTACGAGCACCACGACCCGAGGCGGGCCGCCCACCCGGACTGGGGGACGCTGGAGTTCGACTACGGCCGCAAGGAGGTCCGCAACTTCCTCGTCGCGAACGCCGTGTACTGGTGCGAGGAGTTCCACGTCGACGGACTGCGCGTGGACGCGGTGGCCTCGATGCTGTACCTCGACTACTCGCGCACCGAGGGCGAGTGGGCGCCCAACGAGCACGGCGGGCGGGAGAACCTCGACGCGGTGGCGCTGCTCCAGGAGATGAACGCCACGGTGTACCGGCGCTGCCCGGGCGTGGTGACGATCGCGGAGGAGTCCACGGCCTGGGAGGGGGTGACCCGGCCCACCGACGCGGGCGGGCTCGGCTTCGGGCTGAAGTGGAACATGGGCTGGATGAACGACACCCTGCGGTACATGTCGAAGGAGCCGGTGCACCGCAAGTACCACCACCACGACATGACCTTCGGGATGGTCTACGCGTTCAGCGAGAACTACGTCCTGCCGATCTCGCACGACGAGGTCGTGCACGGCAAGGCGTCGCTGGTGTCGAAGATGCCCGGCGAGGACTGGTGGCAGAAGCGGGCCGCGCACCGGGCGTACCTGGGGTTCATGTGGGCCCACCCGGGCAAGCAACTGCTCTTCATGGGGCAGGAGTTCGCCCAGGGGTCGGAGTGGTCGGAGATGTACGGGCCGGACTGGTGGCTGCTCGACAGCTCCTACCCGGCGGCCGAGGACCACCAGGGGGTGCGCCGCCTGGTGGGCGACCTGAACCACACGTACGCGGCTGCGCCCGCGCTGTGGGAGCGCGACAGCGTCCCGGAGGGCTTCGCCTGGGTGGAGTCCGACGCCGCCGAGGACAACGTCTTCGCCTTCCTGCGGTACGCGCAGGACGGCTCGCAGCTGCTGGCGGTGTCGAACTTCTCCCCGGTGGTCCGGCACGGGTACCGGATCGGCGTGCCGCAGGAGGTCCCGCTGTGGCAGGAGGTCCTCAACACCGACATGCAGCGATACGGGGGCAGCGGCATCCACCACACGGCGCCGTTGCGCCCGGAACCGGTGCCGGCCCAGGGGCGGGCGGCCAGCCTGCGGCTGACCCTGCCGCCGCTGGCGACGGTCTGGTTCAGGCCACGGCACTAGCGGCGGGGGCCCCGGCCAGGTGCTCCTCCAGTTCCAGGAGCAGCTTGCGCTTGGCCCGGGCCCCGACCATCTGGCGTACGGGCTCGCCGTTCCGGAAGACGATCAGGGTCGGCATGGACAGCACCCCGTACCGCGCGAGGGTCGCGGGATTGGTGTCCGCGTCGATCTGCACCACCTTGAGCCGGTCCGCCTCCTCTGCGGCTATCGCGGAGAGCACGGGGGCGAGCTGGCGGCAGGGGCCGCACCAGTCCGCCGTGAACTCCACGAGGACGAGCCTGCCCCGCTCGCCGAGCACCTGGGCGTCGAAGCCCTCGTCGGTCACCTGGTCCACGCCGTGAGCCCTCATGCCGGGTCCCTCTTTCCTGTTCGTCGTCGTCATCCGGTCATCCGGTCATCCGCATCCGTCATCCGGTCATCTCGCAGCGCGGGGCCGGCGGCCCGTCCGTACCGGGCCCGGGGGCAGCCCGGTCGGCCGTCGCCAGCTGGCGGGCCACCTGGTCCCGTACGCCGCCCAGCCGGCCGATCAGGGCGTCCAGCTCGGCGAGCTTGCGCCGGTAGACGGCGAGCGAGGCGGGGCAGGAGTCCCCGGCGGGGTGCCCGGCGCGCAGGCAGTCCACGAAGGGCCGCGTCTCCTCCAGCTCGAATCCGAAGTCCTGGAGGGTGCGGATCTCGCGCAGCAGCCGCAGGTCGTCCTCGTCGTAGGTGCGGTAGCCGTTGCCGGCCCGCCGGGCGGTCAGCAGGCCCCGTGACTCGTAGTACCGCAGGGTCCGGGTGCTGGTCCCGGCCCGCTCCGCCAGTTCGCCGATGCGCATGGGCCGACCGTATTCCTTGACGCCGACGTCAGGGCAAGGGCCGGGTGGAAGGCGTCACGGGACTTGCGCCGACGGGTTCTGGCTGAAACCTTGTGGTGGCAGTGGATCTTCCGCTGTACCGGATACCGGACAGTCGCTGAGAAAACCGACGAATGCCCTTAACTCCCTA
The DNA here is from genome assembly GCF_040296725.1 of Streptomyces sp. NPDC002044. Lineage (NCBI taxonomy): Bacteria > Bacillati > Actinomycetota > Actinomycetes > Kitasatosporales > Streptomycetaceae > Streptomyces > Streptomyces sp. NPDC002044. Next base: position 19,454 of record NZ_JBEOXU010000043.1, on the reverse strand, counting down.
GGACGTTCCTACGAGTTATGGGCTTGTTTGTTTGGTCTGTAGGCGCAGCGGCCTGGCCACTTCTACGGTGTGCCGTGTGCACTCCAGCCCACCTTTCAATGCCCCCGCCGCGCGTCGTCTCCGCGCGGCCCTGGGCATGGCGCCCGGCCACGTCGCCTATGGCCTGCGCGCCCAGTACGGACTGCTTGTCGCGCCCGAGACCGTGATGGCCTGGGAACGTGGCGAGATTTCGCCCACCTCCGCCGAGCTGACGGCTCTCGCCGGTGTCCTGTGGTGTTCCCCCGGGGAGCTGATCGCGGAACCGGTCAGCCTTCGCGAACACCGGATGTCCAGGGGGCTGGCCGCCGAGGAGCTGGCCCGGCGGGTCGGCCTCGACGCGAACGCGTACCAGAAGATGGAGGACACCGGACGCTGGAAGGGCAACGAGCGGCAGTCCGCGGCCCTCGCGATGGTGCTGGGGCTGACGCTGGCCCAGTTCGTGACGGCCACGGGCAAGGACGAGGAGCTCGCCGAGGTCCTGCGCAGCGCGGTCACCACCCGCTGGCAGGCGTACGTGAAGCCGCTGTCCAAGATGCTGCCGATCCCCCGGGCCCACCTGGAACAGGTACTGGAGCGGCTGCACGGGGACTACCAGTCACGGATGGTGGCGACCCTGAGCTGGGGCGGCGCCGGGGGCTCGGCCGGGGCGGGCGACGCGGGCCGGGAGTTCCTGGCCGAGATCGTCGGGCGGTTCTGGGACCTCGCGGGGCGTGCGGCGTAGGACACATCCGGGCGGTCCCGGCGCTGCGGCGAACGGCCCCGGCCCGTCCCACGAGGGAGCGGACCGGGGCCGTTCGGTCGCGCAAGTGGGGCCGGAGGTCCCGGACGGTCCCGCGCCGCGGCAGACCGGGGCCGGGCCGCGCCTAGAACACCGACTCGGCCTCGTACATCCGCTCCTCGGGCACGGTCTTCAGCTCGGTGACCGCGTGGGCCAGCGGGGCCATCACGATGTCGGTTCCGCGCAGCGCGGTCATGTTGCCGAACTCGCCGCGGTGGACGGCCTCCACCGCGTGCCAGCCGAAGCGGGTCGCGAGGACGCGGTCGTAGGCGGTCGGCGTGCCGCCGCGCTGGACGTGGCCGAGGATGACCGGGCGCGCCTCCTTGCCCAGGCGCCGTTCCAGCTCGACGGCGAGGCGGTTGCCGATGCCGGCGAAGCGCTCGTGACCGTACTGGTCGATCGCGCCCTTCTCGTACGGCATGGAGCCCTCGGCCGGGTGCGCGCCCTCGGCGACGCAGATCACGGCGAACTTCTTGCCGCGGGCGAAGCGCTCCTCCACCATCTTCACCAGGGCGTCCACCTCGAAGTGGCGCTCCGGCAGACAGATCCCGTGGGCGCCGCCGGCCATGCCGGACTCCAGCGCGATCCAGCCGGCGTGGCGGCCCATGACCTCGACGACCATCACGCGCTGGTGCGACTCGGCGGTGGTCTTGAGGCGGTCGATGGCCTCCGTGGCGACCATGACGGCGGTGTCGAAGCCGAAGGTGCGGTCGGTGGAGGAGATGTCGTTGTCGATGGTCTTCGGTACGCCGACGACCGGCATCCCCGCGTCCGACAGCATCCGGGCGGCGGTCAAGGTGCCCTCGCCGCCGATCGGGATGAGGGCGTCGATGCCGTAGCGCGTGGCCAGTTCCTGCGCGTTCTCGGCGGCCTCGTGAAGGCGGGCGCGCTCCATGCGGGCCGAACCGAGGATGGTGCCGCCGCGGGCGAGGATGCCGCTGACGGCGTTGATGTCGAGGGGGCGGAAGTTGCCGTCGAGGAGGCCCTTGAAACCGTCCTCGAAGCCGATGACCTCGTCCCCGTGCCCGACTGCGGCGCGGTGTACGACCGACCGGATGACAGCGTTGAGGCCCGGACAGTCGCCGCCTGCGGTGAGAACTCCGATACGCATCGTGCTGTGTCTCCTGCTCCTGGTCGTACCAGTGCCTTCCGCGTGCGGGCGGACGGCCGTACATATGAAGGGCGTATGGGTGAAGCGTGTCCGATTGTTCCACGTCCGGGGGGTACGGCGCGCTGTGTGCCACTCCGGTCCGGGGGCCTTTCGACCCCTCTGGGCAGCCCTTTTGCCTGGCGGGCGCCCTATCCATCCGCAGAGGTATTGTCAAGGGGGCAAGCCCTTACCAACCGGGTCAATCACGCCCTGGACCCGCTCGACCCGCTCGCCGGCCGCCGCGGTGGGGCGGCGCCCGCACCAGCATCCGCATCCGCTCGCGCCCGCGCTTTCGGACGGACCAGCCACTGACATGGACGGAGAGCACGCGTGACGCGCAGCGTGTACGTGACCGGTATCGAGCGGGGGGACGGCCGTCAGGTCGTCGAGCTGGGGATCATGGAGCTGCTGACCCGGCAGACGGGCCGGGTGGGCGTCTACCGCCCCCTGCTCCACGACAGCCCCGACCGGCTCTTCGACCTCCTCAAGGCCCGCTACCGGATCGAGCAGGACGCTTCGACGGCCTACGGCATGGAGTACCAGCAGGCTTCGGCCATCCTGGCCGAGAAGGGCACCGACGAGCTGGTGTCGCAGCTGGTGGACCGCTACCACCGGGTGGCCCGGAACTACGAGGTCATGCTGGTCCTCGGCACCGACTACGCCGACACCAACCTGCCCGACGAGCTGGCGCTCAACGCCCGCCTCGCCAACGAGCTGGGCGCGGTCGTCGTCCCCGTGGTGGGCGGCACCCGGCACGCCGCCGAGGCCGTCCGCTCCGAGGCCCGCAACGCCTACCGCGCGTACGAGTCGCTGGGCTGCCACGTCGTCGCGATGATCGTCAACCGGGTGGCCGCCGAGGACCGCGAGCCGATCGCCGAGCGGCTGGCCGCCCGCCTCCCGGTCCCCTGCTACGTGCTGCCGGACGACAAGTCCCTGTCGGCCCCGACCGTCGCCCAGATCACCCGGGCGCTCGGCGGCGAGGTGCTCCTCGGTGACGAGGCCGGGCTCGCCCGCGACGCGCTGGACTTCGTCTTCGGCGGCGCCATGCTGCCGAACTTCCTGAACGCCCTGACCCCCGGCTGCCTGGTCGTCACCCCCGGGGACCGCTCCGACCTGGTCATCGGCGCCCTCGCGGCGCACACCTCCGGCACCCCGCCGATCGCCGGGGTGCTGCTGACCCTGAACGAGCGCCCGGGCCCGGACATCCTGACGCTGGCCTCCAAGCTGGCCCCGGGCACCCCCGTCGTCTCGGTCGCCGGGAACAGCTTCCCCACCGCGGCCGAACTCTTCTCGCTGCAGAGCCGGTTGAACTCGGCCACCCCGCGCAAGCTGGAGACGGCGCTCGGCCTCTTCGAGCGGCACGTGGACACCGCCGAACTGCGCGACCTGCTGTCGGTGGCCCGCTCGGAACGCGTCACCCCGATGATGTTCGAGCACGAGCTGCTGGAGCGGGCCCGCTCCGAGCGGCGCCGCGTGGTCCTGCCCGAGGGGACCGAGGAGCGCGTGCTGCGCGCCGCGGACGTGGTGCTGCGCCGGGGGGTCTGCGACCTGACCCTGCTGGGCGAGGAGCCGGCGATCCTGAAGAAGGCCGCCGACCTCGGCATCGACATCTCGGCCGCGCAGCTCATCGACCCGGCGAAGTCCCCGTTGCGGGAACGGTTCGCCGCCTATTACGCCGAGGCCCGCGCCCACAAGGGCATGACCGTCGAGCTCGCCCACGACGTGGTCACCGACGTGAACTACTTCGGCACGCTGATGGTGCAAGAGGGCCTCGCCGACGGCATGGTCTCCGGGGCGGTGCACTCCACCGCCGCGACCATCCGCCCCGCCTTCGAGATCATCAAGACGAAGCCGGAGGCGTCCATCGTCTCCTCGGTGTTCTTCATGTGCCTGGCCGACCGCGTCCTCGTCTACGGGGACTGCGCGGTCAACCCGGACCCCGACGCCGAGCAGCTCGCGGACATCGCCGTCCAGTCGGCCGCCACCGCCGCCGCCTTCGGCGTCGAACCGCGGATCGCGATGCTCTCGTACTCGACCGGCACCTCGGGCTCGGGCGCGGACGTCGACAAGGTCCGCAAGGCCACCGAACTCGTCCGGGCCCAGCGCCCGGACCTGTTGATCGAGGGTCCGATCCAGTACGACGCGGCCGTGGAGCCCTCGGTCGCCGCGACCAAGCTGCCCGGGTCCGAGGTGGCCGGGCGGGCGACCGTACTGATCTTCCCCGACCTCAATACGGGCAACAACACCTACAAGGCCGTGCAGCGCTCGGCGGGCGCCGTCGCGGTCGGCCCGGTGCTCCAGGGGCTGCGCAAGCCGGTCAACGACCTCTCGCGCGGCGCGCTGGTGCAGGACATCGTCACCACCGTGGCCATCACCGCCATCCAGGCGCAGGGCGCACCGGCGCCCACGGCCTGACCTCCCCTCCGTCCGCCGCGCGCCGCCCGCGGCGCCGCCGCATTCCCCTCCGTCCGCCTCCGTCCGCCTCCGCCCGCGACAAGGAAAGACCCCACCGTGACCGCATCGCGCGTACTCGTCCTCAACTCCGGCTCCTCGTCGGTCAAGTACCAGCTCCTCGACATGGCGGACCGGTCCCGCCTCGCCGTCGGCCTGGTGGAGCGGATCGGGGAGGAGACCTCCCGTCTCGTCCACGAGCCGCTGACCGGCCCCGGCGCCGCCGGCGGCCAGCGCGAGCAGCTCGGGCCGATCGCCGACCACGGTGCCGCGCTGCGGGCCGTGGCGGCGGAGCTGGCGGCCGACGGGCTGGGGCTGGACTCCCCGGAACTGGCCGCCGTCGGCCACCGGGTGGTGCACGGCGGTACGAAGTTCACCCGGCCGACCGTGATCGACGACGCGGTGCTGGCGGAGATCCGCAGCCTGATCCCGCTGGCCCCGCTGCACAACCCGGCGAACGTGACGGGCATCGAGGTGGCGCGGGAGCTGCGCGCGGACCTCCCCCAGGTGGCCGTCTTCGACACCGCCTTCCACGCGACGATCCCGGAGTACGCGGCCCGGTACGCGATCGACGCCGCGACCGCCGACAAGTACTCCATCCGGCGGTACGGCTTCCACGGCACCTCCCACGCGTACGTCTCGCGGGCGACGGCCGGGCTGCTCGGCAAGGCGCCGGAGGAGGTCAACGTGATCGTGCTGCACCTGGGCAACGGCGCCTCCGCGTCGGCGGTCCGGGGCGGGGTCTGCGTGGAGACCTCGATGGGCCTGACCCCGCTGGAGGGCCTGGTCATGGGGACGCGTTCCGGAGACCTGGACCCGGCGGTGGTCTTCCACCTGGCGCGGGTGGGCGGCCTCTCGGTGGATGAGATCGATTCGCTCCTGAACAAGAAGAGCGGTCTGCTGGGCATGTGCGGGGACAACGACATGCGCGAGGTGCTGCGGCGGGCGGGCGAGGGCGACGAGGCGGCGGCCCTGGCCTTCGCGGCGTACGTCCACCGCCTGAAGAAGTACATCGGGGCCTATTCGGCGGTGCTCGGCCGGGTGGACGCGGTGGCGTTCACGGCCGGGGTCGGCGAGAACGCCCACCAGGTCCGCGAAGCTGCGGTGGACGGCCTGGCCGAGCTGGGCCTCGCGCTGGACCTCGAAGCCAACGCCGCGCGCTCCCCGGAGCCCCGGCTGGTCTCGGCGGAGTACGCGCGGGTGGCCGTGGCCGTGGTCCCGACGGATGAGGAACTGGAGATCGCCACCCAGGCGTACGCGCTGGTTACTCAGTAGTCACTTGGACTTTCCGCCAGACGGAATATTCCGCTGCGAAACAAACCGATAGGATCCGCTCCATGCGCCGTTCCAAAATCGTCTGCACCCTGGGCCCCGCCGTCGACTCGTATGACCAGCTGAAGCTGCTCATCGAGGCAGGTATGAACGTGGCCCGATTCAACTTCAGCCACGGTTCCCAGGCAGAACACCAGGAGCGGTACGACCGCGTCCGGAAGGTGTCCGAGGACACCGGCCGCGCCGTGGGCGTCCTCGCCGACCTCCAGGGCCCGAAGATCCGTCTGGAGACCTTCGCCGAGGGCCCCGTCGAGCTGGTGCGCGGTGACGAGTTCACCATCACCACCGAGGACGTCCCGGGTGACAAGTCCATCTGCGGTACCACCTACAAGGGCCTGCCGGGTGACGTCTCCAAGGGCGACCAGGTCCTGATCAACGACGGCAACGTCGAGCTCCGGGTGACCGGGGTCGACGGCTCGCGCGTCAAGACCATCGTCATCGAGGGCGGTGTCATCTCGGACCACAAGGGCATCAACCTGCCGGGTGCCGCCGTCAACGTCCCCGCGCTGTCGGAGAAGGACGTCGACGACCTCCGCTTCGCCCTGCGGATGGGCTGCGACATGGTCGCGCTGTCGTTCGTCCGCGACGCCGACGACGTCAAGGACGTCCACAAGGTGATGGACGAGGTCGGCCGCCGGGTCCCCGTCATCGCCAAGGTCGAGAAGCCGCAGGCCGTCGCGAACATGGAGGCCGTCGTCGACGCCTTCGACGCGGTGATGGTGGCCCGTGGCGACCTGGCCGTCGAGTACCCGCTCGAAAAGGTCCCGATGGTCCAGAAGCGGCTCATCGAGATGTGCCGCCGCAACGCCAAGCCGGTGATCGTCGCGACCCAGATGATGGAGTCGATGATCACCAACTCCCGCCCGACGCGCGCGGAGGCGTCCGACGTCGCCAACGCGATCCTCGACGGCGCGGACGCGGTCATGCTGTCCGCCGAGTCCTCCGTGGGCGCGTACCCGATCGAGACCGTCAAGACGATGTCGAAGATCGTCACGGCGGCCGAGGAGGAGCTCCTCTCCAAGGGCCTGCAGCCGCTGGTCCCGGGCAAGAAGCCCCGTACGCAGGGCGGCGCCGTCGCCCGCGCCGCGTGCGAGATCGCGGACTTCCTGGACGCGAAGTCGCTGGTCGCCTTCACGCAGTCCGGTGACACCGCCCGCCGGCTCTCGCGCTACCGCGCGTCCCAGCCGATCCTGGCCTTCACCACCGACCAGGGCACCCGCAACCAGCTCACGCTGAGCTGGGGCGTCGAGTCGTACGTCGTCCCGCACGTGGACAACACCGACGCGATGGTCGACCTCGTGGACGCGGAGCTGCTCAAGCTCAACCGCCACAACCAGGGCGACACCATGATCATCACGGCCGGCTCGCCCCCCGGCGTCCCGGGCACGACCAACATGGTCCGCGTCCACCACCTGGGCGGCGCCGCGACCGCCTGACCCGGCCCGCACCCGCCCGACTCCGCCGCACAGAGCCCGAGGGCGGCGCCCCGGATCCACGGAGGATCCGGGGCGCCGCCCCCGGGTTTTCCGGCCGCCGCTCAGGCGGGATCAGTCACGCCGGACATTGAAATCGGCATCGTCTACGACTGCCTTCTCCAACCCCAGCGGCGTCGCCAGCGCACGGTACGCCTCGACCCGCTCGGGGTCGATCACCACGGAATAGGACTTGAGCACCCGCAGCAGCAGCCGGAACCCGAGGTCGGGATCGACCTCAGCGACAACCCGGCGCAGCGCAGGAACCACTCCGTACACCGCTGCGTAGGAGTGCCCGGCCGTGGCCGACTCCCAGATCCTTGGTCGCGACCGTGTTCGCGGTGGCCGCGTCGGCCTCCGCCGCCCCGTTGGCCGACTTCACTCCCGTAAAGATCAATAGTGTTGGCCGCACAAGTGAATGACCCGCCCCCTGCTTGAAGGGACGGGTCACTCGATTCGGGGCCGGCTGGTTGGCCTGGTGGGCCTGGTTACTCCGGCGGGCCGATGTAGTTCTTGAGGCCCGGGACCGTGAGGGTGCCGCCGAACTGGCCGGCCTGGACGACCTTGACGTTCGTGAAGAACGCGAAGGGGACGTTCAGGGGCGGCGGGCTGTTCGGGGTGAACTCGATCGGGATCAGTCCGAACAGGTTCCCCTTGAGGCTCTCGGTGTACATCGTCACCGTGCCACCGCGGATCTTGGACGTGGAGCCGGGACGGGACTTCAGGTGCGCGACGTTCCCCTCCTTGCCCACCGTCTGGTACAGGTCCTTGATGTCCAGCGAGTCCGCGGTGAACTTGAGGACCTTCTTGATCTTGCCGCTCCCCGTCTTCACCTCGACGATGCCGTGGTAGTCCAGGCCGTAGAGGGTCAGCAAGGAGCTGTCGAGGTACCAGGGCTGGTCCGGCAGGAGCGGGATGCCCGGCTCCAGCTTGGCGTCGGCCAGGGCCTTGGCGTCGAGGGTCGGGCAGGGGAAGGGTTCCTTCCCGTTCGCGTCCTTGCTCGCCGAGGCCGAGGGAGAGGGGGACGGCGAGGTCTTGTCCTCGTCCTCCTTCTCCTTCTTCTCCTGGTCTGCCTTGTCCTTGGCGGCCTTTTCCTGGTCCGCCTTGTCCTTGGCGGTCGCCTTGCCCGTCTCGTCCTTCGGCTTCGTCGTGGTGTCCTTGACGGCCTGGGGCAGTTCCTCGACCTTCGCGCCGGCCGCCTTCGCCGCCTCGCGGATCGCGTCCGCCGACGGGTCGGGGGTGGGCGCCGTGGACGTGGAGGGCGCCGGGGTGACCGGCTTCTGCGCGTCCTTGAGGGGCTTGCCTAGCTCGTCGAAGAACTCCTTGACCTTGTCGCCGACGCCCAGCGGGTCGAGCGGGTTCGGGGTCTTGGAGGCGGACGGTGAGGCACTCGCGCCCGTGGACGGGGTGGCCGCCGGGGAGCTCTGCTTTCCGGCCTTCGGTTCCTCGGCCGGCTTGGACTCCGGCTTCGGCGCCGAGGGCGTGGTACCGGGCTTGGGCGCCACGCTCGCACCGGGCGACGGGGTCGCGGTGGGCGAGGTGCTCGCACTCGGTGAAGGCGACTTCGACGGGCTCGGGGAAGCCGACTCCGCGGGTTCGTCGGACTGTGTCACGCACGGTCCGGGCGCGAAGGGAATGTCCTTCTCGTCGGCCAGCGCCAGCTTCGGCGCCATGCCCATCCCGACGAACACGGCGGTCGGCATGGCCGCCAGCGCCATCGTCTTGCCTACGGGTATCTGGAACTTGGTCAGCAGCGACTTCCTGGGCGCCGCGTGTCGCGGGCCCCTTACTTCACGGGACTCCGCGTTCGGGGTCACACCCCGGCGCGTCTCGTCACCCCGCACTGTTCCTCCCGCCATCGGCGTGGGCAGTCGTCTCTGTCGCGTACGTCGTTTCCGTGCCCCGGGGACCGGGAACGGCCAGGTACGGTCCGTCCGCGAGCGCATCACCCTTGTCCACGACCGCGCCTTCCTTCGGCTCGTCCGACCCGTCTGCCTCGTCTGACCCGTCCGCCTCGGCCGGCTTGCCGGGCGCCCAGGAGAGCGCGAGGGCACCGCCCAGCAGGGAGAAGAGGAAGCCGATGAAGAAGCCGCCGAGGTTGGAGACCGGCAGGGACACCAGGCCCAGCAGGATCGAGGCGACCCCGGCGAAGACCCGCATGTTCTGCTGGAACCAGAGCGTGAACCCCAGCGTCATCAGCAGGACGCCGATGATCAGCGAACCCGCGCCGGCGGTGGTCGCCATGGCGAGGGTGACGTTGCCCAACCGGAGGTCCGCGTAAGGGAAGTACGCGATCGGGAAGCCCCCGAAGACGATGAGGAGTCCGGCCCAGAAGGGGCGGTTTCCCCTCCAGTCGCGGAAGCGGTGGCGGACCACGGTGAGCCAATGGTCGCCTTCGGAGCGAACCGGGGCCTCGGCGTTCATGGACAACAGCTCCCTGGAAACGGTGGTACGGAAAACTGTGTGGCACCCGGGAGGGCCGGCGACGAGAGCCGCCCGCCCTCCCGGTCACAAACCGAAGGCCCGACTAGTTGACGTCGGAGTCCTGGTAGCACGGCTTGTCGCCGCTGAGCAGACGCAGCTTGAGGTCCGGCAGCGTGAAGGTACCCGCCGTCGTCGCCCAGGCCTTCTGCTTCACGTCGGTCAGCGTCGCGGTCTTGGCCCGCTGCGAGAACAGCGCACCGTCGGCCACCGTGCCGGGCTTCGGCTTGGTGGTGTGGGTCCCGTCGCCGACCGCGACGCCGATGTCGAGGTCCGTGAACGTGGCGTCCGCGTCCAGCTCGGCGACGTCGAGGTAGATGTTCTTGGCGACGGCCGCCTCGCCCTTGTGGCCCGTCCGCAGCTGCAACGTGATGTTGCCGAGCGGGGTGGGCGTCACCAGGGACTGGCACATGTTGGTGATCTCGGCCCGGCTGAAGCCGGAAATGGTGACCGGATGACCGGTCTCCTTGCCGGGCTGGCCGATCACGGCGCCCTTCGAGATGCTGCCGTACTGGATCAGGTTCTCGCCGACAAGTGAGTCGGCCGAAACCTTGAAGTCCTGGCCCGAGACGCTGAAGGACGCCGCGAGGGCACCCTGCGCCAGACCCACACCGACCGCGGCCGTGGCCGCGATGCTCGGGACCATGACGAGCGCGAAGCGCTTCCATCTGGTACCGCCACGAACCTGAGAACTCATGTCGTTCCTCCTTCTCGGACGTACATCTCCGGTCCGGGCCGTGCCCGTCCTGGGATGGGAGAAGTGCTACGTCCTCGGGAAGGAGCGCAGGCGGCCGGGCCGCGGCAGAGCCGCGTCCGGAACACCGGCGATCACCCCCGAGCGACAACCACTGGGCCACGCGTTCGCGCAACCTGGAGGACAGGCCCTGCCGTACGGCAGGGACCCCCCTGTCCCACGGACGGTGCCACTGCCACCGACCGGCTCGGTGGGGACCCTCCACCGCGGCTCCGGATGAGCGGCTCTGCGGGAAGGACCGAGCGTCGCCGATCGTGGTCCATTCCCGGCCGGGGCACAAGGGGGTTCGTTACTGGCGGGTAACGGCCAGATAACCGGGGGTCTGCCCGCCGCCGCCGGGCAGCAACACAGGGTGTCACCAAAGGCCACGACAAAACGGGGGAAGAGCGAACACCCCGGACAGTTCGCGGGGTTCGACTTACTGCGAGTAACAGCAGCCGCGATTACCAAGTTTTGGTAAAACGCGGCCGCTGTTTATCTCCATGACAACAAATCACCGGTGGACCACCGGCACCTGGAAGCGCTTTCCGACCCACCCGGGAGCAGGTCTCGGCCCGCCGGAGAGCAGGTCCCGGGGGCCCGGCTAGAAGAGCACCCGCGCCAGCGCCGTACGGGCCGCGGACACCCTGGGGTCGTCCGCGCCGATGACCTCGAACAGCTCCAGCAGCCGCAGGCGTACGGCGTCCCGGTCCTCACCGAACGTCACCCGTACGGTGTCCACCAGCCGCCCGAAGGCGTCCTCGACGTGCCCGCCGACCAGGTCGAGGTCGGCCGCGGCGATCTGCGCCGCCGGGTCGCGCGGGTTCCCGGCGGCCGCGGCGCGCACCGCCTGCGGGTTCATGTCCTGGACCCGTACGAGGAGTTCGGCCTGGGCGAGGCCCAGCTTGGCCTCGGTGTTGCCGGGGTCGTCGGAGAGCACGTTCTTGTACGCCTGCACCGCGCCGCCCAGGTCACCCGCGTCGAGCGCGACGACGGCCGCCTCCAGCAGGGCGTCGTACGGGCCGGCCGGGATCCCGGCCTCGGCGGGCTCCGGGGCCGCGCCCTCGGCGTTCGGGTCGACCTCGACGCCGATGATCCCGAAGCGCTCCTCGGCGACCTGCACCAGCTGGGCGAGGGTCTCGCGGATCTGCTGCTCGGGGGCCGCGCCCTGGAACAGCGGCAGTGCCTGGCCGGCGACGACGGCGAAGACGGCCGGAATGCCCTGGATGCCGAACTGCTGCATCAGCGTCTGGTTGGCGTCGACGTCGACCTTGGCGAGCACGAGCCGGCCGTTGGCCTCGGCGATCAGCCGCTCCAGGAGCGGGCTGAGCTGCTTGCACGGTTCGCACCACTCGGCCCAGAAGTCGAGGACGACCGGAACCTCGGCGGAGAGCTGGATGACGTCGCGTTCGAATCCGGCCTCGTCTACGTCGAAGACGAGCGCGGACGGCGGCAGGGCGCCTGCGGCGGGGCCGGTGCCACCGTCCTGGCCGGCCTGACGGGCCGATTCGGCGCGGGCCTGCTCGGCCTTGGCTTTGGCCTCGCCGGCCGCCTTCACCGCGGCGAGGTCGACGACGCCGCTCATGGACATGTTTCTGGGCTGCATGCGTACATCCTCCCCCGAGTGCGCGCGCCGACGAAAAAGATCGCGTGAATTCGCCGATCCTCGCGATGTCGTGCGGGCGGCGCCGGGTCCCCACCTGGCGCCAGTAGCTCTTCGCGTGGTTGTCGCTCTTACGCTACGACCCGTAGCGTAACTCCTCCCGGCGCCAGGGTCCGCGTGATCTGAACCACACCGCGAGGGCACCGGACCCCTTGGCTACTGGCGGGTATGGTCTCGGCCATGCGCAACCCCAGCTCCGGCCACGACACCGCCACCGGCGCGACGCACGGCCGCACCGGCCGCCCCCGCAGCGCCGCCGCCGACACCGCGATCCTCGCGGCGACCCGGGACGCACTGGTCGACCTGGGGTGGTCGAAGCTGACGATGAGCGACGTCTCGGCGCGGGCCGGGGTCGCCAAGACCACCCTGTACCGGCGCTGGGCGGGCAAGAACGAACTGGTCGTGGACGCGGTCGCGGAGCTGTTCGACGCGCTCGAACTGCCCGACCGGGGGTCCCTGGAAGCCGACATCGGGTACGTGGTCCTGCAGTTCGCGGACCTGCTGCGACGCCCGGAGGCCCGTACGGCGCTGATGGCGGTGGTCGCCGAGTCCACCCGTGACGAGGCGCTGCGCGACCGGATCCGGTCGGCGATCGTGGACCGGCAGAAACGTCTCGTCGTACTGGGGCGCGAGCGGGCCCAGGCCCGGGGCGAACTCCCCTACGAGGAGGACGAGGTCCTCACCGGCCACACCACGGACCTGATCTTCGACGTGATCGCGGGCACGGTGGTCCACCGGGCCCTGGTGAGCTCCGAGCCGGTGGACGAGTGCTGGGTGGCCACCTTCACCGCCCTGCTGATGCACGGCCTCCTGGGCGCGCCCCCGTCCTGACCCGCGGACGCCCGCGCGGTCCGTCCTGCGGTCACGGCACTGTCACGGCACTAGAGGAAGTGCAGGGTCCGCAGGGCCTGCACGGTGTCCGCGCACCACTTCCGGTACGAGGGCAACTGCTCCAGGACGTCGAGGTCCGTATGCAGGACGAGCAGTTCCGCACCGTCGCTCAGCACCTCGCGGCCCTCGGCGCCGAGGAGCGCCTTCCAGACCTGCTTGGGGGTGAGCTTGTCCTTGCCGCCCGACATCGCCACCCGGCCCTCCAACTGCGCTGATGCGGCGTACGGGTAGCCCTTGAGGGCCGCGCTCCCGACGAGGCGCCGCAGCGCGTCGCGGTCGGCCAGCATCCACGCCTCGGTCATCAGGACGGGGACGAGGGGGACGGCGACACCCTCCCGTGCCGTGGACACCTCTCGTCTGCGCTCCATCTCCGCCACCAGTTTGAGCCGTTCGGCGTGGGCGTCCTCGTCGCCGTGGACGAACACCACATCGCAGTCCCGGGCCAGTTCCCCGGCCGCGAGGAGCACGTCCTGCGGCTTGCCGTTCGTCCGTACGGCTGACACCTCGCACCGCAGGACCTCGACTGTCTGCCCGCTGTGCTCCTGGATGAGCCGGTCGAGCTGGCGCTTGACCAGGCTCGACAGGTAGGGCCCGTCACTGCCCTCGACGAGCAGCCCGGGCTGCAGCGGCCGGTAACGGGTCACGGGGTCCTCCGGCCGAGGTTCCTCAGCAGCCGCTCCACCTGCTCCGGCGAGACCGTCTCCCCCGGGTTCCGCTCCGGATCGTAGGCCCGGAGCGGACGGGCGACCGTCGTGCGGGTGACGGTCTTCTCGTGCGGATCCACGTGGTCGGCCTGCTCCATGAAGACGAGGCTGCCGGAGACGTCGTCGCGCAGGGCCGCCAGGAGCGCCGGGGAGTGCGTGGTGGCGATCAGCTGCCGGTAGGGGGTGGGGGTTCCCGGTGTCACGCCCGTACCCCGCCTGAGCCTGCGGACGAGATCGGCGACGTGCCCGGGGTGCATCCCGTTCTCGATCTCCTCCACGCACATTCCGCCGGGCCAGAGCGGGTCTGCGGCCGCGGCGAGCAGCGCGATCATCCGAAGGGTCCCGTCGGAGAGGGCGGGCGGGCTGATCCAGCCGGTATGGCTGAACTCGACCTCGAAGTCGTACTCGTCCCGGCGCTGGTCGTGCAGCGGGCGGACGTCCCGCACTCCGTCGACGAGCGCGGCCAGGTCGGCGACGAACCGCCTCCAGTGGGGCGGGGACTCCTCCCTGACACGGTGCAGGACCGCTGCCAGGTTGGCACCGTCCGGGCTGATCCTGCCGGTGGCGAGAGCCGCCGTGGGGGTGCGCAACGCCGTGGGCTCCAGGACCAAGGGGTGCCAGGACGCGCACTCCCGTGCCATCAGCGCCCGCAGCTCCTCCCCCGGCGCGGCCGCGAAGTCCTCGGCGTACCGCTCTCCTTCCTCCGCGGCGCCCTCGCCGAGGAGGTACGGGTCACGGGGGTCCCAGGGGGTACCCAACATGCCCTTGAAGGTCAGGTAGTCAGGGCCGCCCACCCGGTCGAGGAACGCCGATCTCGCTTCCCGGACGGCGGACCGCGCCTCCTCGTCCAGTCCCGTGTTCGCCATCCAGCCGTCGTCTTCCAGCCTGCTGATCCAGAGGGCGCTCTTCGCGAGCACGGCCGCCTGCCCGCCGGGGGTACGGCCCACGCGCAGACGGATCCGGACCGGGAGCGGGCCGTCCTGGGAGGCGACCAGTGTGCCGACGGTGACGGCCAGGGTGTGGGCGGTCCCGGCACCGCCGCGGTGGAACAGCCCGCCGGGGGACAGCCGGGGATCCTCGCGGACCGTCGCCTCGAAGCCGCGATCGGCGGTGCCGGCGACCAGGCGCAGCGCGTCGAAGAGGTTCGACTTCCCGGCGCCGTTCGGCCCGAGCATGACGAGCGTCGCAGGCACGTCGAGGGAGAAGTCGCGGAACGACTTGAAACCGTCGATCCGAATCTGGGTGATCATCCTCTGCTCTGCTCCTCTGGCGTCGCGCGTGCCCTGTCACCCTAAGGGCTGCCCCGCGGGTCGGCCGGTCGGCGGACCATCGGGCGGGCCGCGCGCGGCGGCCGGCCGCCGCGCCCCCGTGCGGGCGCCGCGGCCGGCCGTGATGCGCGGCCCGGAGGGGCGGCGCGGGGGCGGAGGCCGGGGGTCAGAAGCCGGGGGGCTCGGCGTAGGTGCCCCACTCCTCGCGCAGCACGTTGCAGATCTCGCCGAGGGTGGCCTCGGCCCGTACGGCGTCCAGCATGGCCGGGATCATGTTCGACCCGTCCCGGGCGGCGGCCAGCATGGTGTCCAGCGCCGACATCACCTTCGCGTCGTCGCGCCGGCCCTTGCGCGCCGCCAGTTCGCGCACCTGGACGGTCTCCACCTCATGGCTGACCCGGAGGATCTCCAGGTCGCCGGTGACCGAGCCGTGGTGCACGTTGACACCGACGACCCGCTTGTCGCCCTTCTCCAGCGACCGCTGGAACTGGAAGGCGGATTCGGCGATCTCGCCGGTGAACCAGCCGTCCTCGATGCCGCGCAGGATGCCCGAGGTGATCGGGCCGATCGGGTGCTGCCCGTCCGGGTGGGCGCGCAGCCCGCGCTCCTTGATCTGGTCGAAGATCTTCTCCGCGTCGGCCTCGATGCGGTCGGTGAGCTGCTCGACGTACCAGGAACCGCCCAGCGGGTCCGCCACGTTGGCGACGCCGGTCTCCTCCATCAGCACCTGCTGGGTGCGCAGGGCGATCTCGGCGGCCTGCTCGCTCGGCAGCGCGAGGGTCTCGTCGAGGGCGTTGGTGTGCAGGGAGTTGGTACCGCCGAGGATGGCCGAGAGGGCTTCCACGGCGGTGCGCACGACGTTGTTGTAGGGCTGCTGCGCGGTGAGCGAGACACCGGCGGTCTGGGTGTGGAAGCGCAGCCACATGGACTTGTCGCTCTTGGCGCCGTAGACCTCCTTCATCCAGCGGGCCCAGATGCGGCGGGCTGCGCGGAACTTGGCGATCTCCTCGAAGAAGTCGAGGTGGGCGTCGAAGAAGAAGGAGAGCCCGGGTGCGAAGTGGTCCACGTCCATGCCGCGGGAGAGGCCCAGCTCCACGTACCCGAAGCCGTCGGCGAGGGTGTACGCCAGCTCCTGCGAGGCCGTGGCCCCGGCCTCGCGGATGTGGTAGCCGGAGACGGAGAGCGGCTTGTAGGCGGGGATGCCCTTCGCGCAGTACTCCATCAGGTCGCCGATGAGGCGCAGGTGCGGCTCGGGTTCGAAGAGCCACTCCTTCTGGGCGATGTACTCCTTGAAGATGTCGGTCTGGAGCGTGCCGTTGAGGAGGGCGGGGTCGACGCCCTGCCGCTCGGCGGCGACCAGGTACATGCAGAAGGCGGGGACGGCGGGTCCGGAGATCGTCATGGAGGTCGTGACGTCGCCGAGCGGGATGTCCTTGAACAGGACCTCCATGTCGGCGGCGGAGTCGATGGCGACCCCGCAGTGCCCGACCTCGCCCAGGGCGCGGGGGTCGTCGGAGTCCCGCCCCATGAGGGTGGGCATGTCGAAGGCGACGGAGAGTCCGCCGCCGCCCGCGGCCAGGATCATCTTGTAGCGCTCATTGGTCTGCTCGGCGTTCCCGAACCCGGCGAACTGCCGGATGGTCCAGGTCCGCCCCCGGTAGCCGGTGGCGTGCAGGCCGCGGGTGTACGGATACTCACCCGGCCACCCGATGCGCTCGAAGCCCTCGTACGCGTCGCCGGGCCGTGGCCCGTAGACCGGGTCGACCTCATCGCCGGAGAGCGTGGTGAAATCGGCGTCGCGCTTGCGGGCCTTGTCATAACGGGCCTGCCAGCGGCGGCGGCCCTCCTCGATGGCGTCAGCGTCCATGCCTCCAATTTACTAGGACGTCCTAGTAAATGTCGATGGCAAACCCCCGGAGAGTCGCCCGGGGGTGGTTGCGATTGCGCCTCGGCGGCGGCGGTACGGGTTCCGGCTACGCGCCGGCGGGGGCCATCCGGTCGGCGATCAGCGGCTCGACCTCGGCGCGGACCGTGCGCTCGACGAAGAAGGCGGCCAGCGGGATGGTGCCGCTGATCATGATCCAGAGCATCTTGCCGAAGGACCACTTGGCCTTGGAGCTCAGATCGAACGCGAAGGCCAGGTAGATCATGAAGAGCACGCCGTGGGCCTGGGACACCACGAAGGTCAGATCGGCGCCGGTATCGAAGCCGTACTTCGCCACCATGCAGGCACAGAGGATCAGGAGCATGGCCGCGGTCACGTAGGCCATGACGCGGTACCGGGTCAGCACGCTTCGGTTCATGAGGACGAGCGTAACCGGCGAGAATGTCCCCGCGGACGCGGGGAGCACGTGATGCTCCCGGTGCTCTGCACCTGGAGGGTGGGATCAGCCCCGCTTGGGCCGGGACCACGGCGCCTGAGCTCGACGCGCACGCTACCGCTCGTCGAAGTCCGCGGCCGCGACCCGCAGGGGGCGGAGCAGCGCGAAGATCTCCCCGCACTCCTCGGCGTCGTACGCCCCGAGGCCGAAGTCGACCTCCATCAGGTCCCTGGTCGCGGCCTCGACGACCTCGCGGCCCTTGTCCGTGATGGAGGCGAGGGTGCCGCGGCCGTCGTTCGGGTTGGGCCGCTTGTCGACGAGCCCGGACCTGACCAGCCGGTCGACGGTGTTCGTCACCGACGTCGGGTGGACCATCAGGCGCTCGCCGATCTTCGACATCGGCAGCTCGCCGGCCTTGGAGAAGGTGAGCAGCACCAGCGCCTCGTACCGGGCGAAGGTCAGCCCGTACGGCTTGACCACCGCGTCCACCTCGCCGAGCAGGATCTGCTGCGCCCGCATGATCGAGGTGATCGCGGCCATCGAGGGCACCGGACCCCAGCGTTGCTGCCAGAGCTCGTCGGCGCGGGCGATGGGGTCGAAGGGAAGGCTGAGCGGCTTGGGCACGCCTCAGACCCTACCGGGCGGCCATTTGACGACGGGCCCCGTCTCATGATTCGGCCCTTTCTCCTGCGGGGCCGCCGCCCGGAGTTCGGCGAGCAGGAGCAGGACGACGGCCGCGCCGAGGCCCCCGGAGCCGGCGACGACGGCGTGCGCCGGGAGGAACTCGGCGGCGAGACCGGCGAGCGCCATGCCGACGCCCTGGACCGTCATCAGGCCGGCGCCGAGCAGGGTCATCGCGCGGCCGCGCAGCTCGTCGGGGACGGCGTCCACGTACCACTGGTCGAGGCCGAGGGTGTGGGCCTGGGCCAGCCCGGCGAGCAGCAGGGCGGCGAACACGGCGTACGGGCCCGGGCGGACGGCGTACACGAGGAGCGGCAGCGGCGCCACGGCGGCGAGCGGGGCCACGATCCGCGAACGCGTTCGGGCGCTGAGCGCGGCCCCGGCCCAGAGCTCCCCGGCGATGGTGCCGACGGGCAGCGCGCACATCAGCAGCCCGAGCACGACGGTGCCGGCGCCGATGTCGTGGGCGTACGGGGCGAGGAGCGCCTCGGGGACCACGACGAAGGCGGGCGGCAGCCAGAACAGCAGGGTGAGCGCGCGCAGCCGGCGGTTCCCGAGGACGGCGCGCAGACCGGCGAGCGGCGCGGTGCGGGCGGCGGGGGCGCGGGCGGGACGGGCGCGGGTGCCGAGCCCCAGCAGGAGCGCGGAGCCGAGGAACCCGGCGGCCGTGAGGGCGATGGCGCCGCGCGGCGCCAGCACGGTGAGGAGCAGGCCGCCGAGGCCGAAGCCGATGAGCTGGGCGCTCTGGGCCACCATGCGCAGGAGCGAGCGGCCGAGGACGAAGGGGTCACCGGAGCCGAGGATGTCGGCGAGGGAGGCGCTGCGCGTGCCCTGGAACAGCGGCGCGACGAAGGCCATGGCGCAGCGGAGCGCGAGGAGCAGGGCGACGGGGGTGCCGGGCAGGGCCATGGCGGCGGCGCAGGCCGCGCAGACCAGGTCACACCCGACGAGCACCCGGCGGGCGGGGAGACGGTCGGCGATCCCGGCGAGGAGGGTGCCGCCGAGGGCGTAGGGGAGAAAGCCGAGGGCGAAGGTGAGCGCGCTCATCAGCGGGGAGCCGGTGGCGCGGTAGACGAGGACGGTGAGGGAGATCTCGGCGACGACGATGCCGAGCACGGACATCAGGTGTGCGGCGAAGACGGGCCGGAACTCCCGGACCCGGAAGACGGACCGGTATCCGGCGGGCGCCGGGTCGATCGGGTCGGCCGGGTCGGGGGCCGGACCGGCGTCCGGGGTGAGGGTGGACATGGCGGCAGCCTGTCCGGCCCGGCGTGGCGGCGGTATCGATTCGCCCTGGCCCGAATCCACGGCCCTCCCCCGCCCCCGGCAGGGCCGCGGGCGGGGCGGCGCCCTGGGCGGGGCGGTTGCGAGGAGCGGGAGGCGGATCCGCGCCGGTACGGCGGCCCGAAGCGGAGGCCCGTCCCGGTCAACGCCCCCCCGGGCCGCCCTGGCCGGGCCGCCCGCCCCGAATAAGTAGCGACGGGCGGCAG
>NZ_JBEOXU010000042.1:0-45226 GCF_040296725.1 Streptomyces sp. NPDC002044 | reverse complement strand
CGTCGACCGGCCCGGCTTCCCGGCCGGGCCGCCGCCGGAGCCCCGGTACCCGGCCACCACCGCGACCGCCGCGAGCAGCAGGACCGCGGCCACCGCCCGCAGGACCCCGTACCCGTACCGGACCCCGTACGGCCCGCCCGGCGCCGATAGGCCGACCGCTTCGCTCGTCCGGGGGACGCACGGGCGTGCGGGCCGGATCCCGTACGGGCCGCGGGGCACGATACGCACGCGTCCCCCCGGCAGGCCCCCGGAAGGCAGAACATGCGGTTCCAGTACGACACCATCGGCGAGCGGTACGCCGAATGCACCGCCACGGCGGCCTTCTCGGCGGCCGACACCCACACCCTGCACGGCGCCCTGGACGCGCTCGGCGGCGTACGCGGCCTCGACGCCCTCGACCTGGCCTGCGGATACGGCTACAACACCCGGCTCCTGGCCCGCGGCGGTGCCCGCCGGACGGTGGGCGTGGACCCCTGCGGGGAGCGGATCGCGCGGGCCCGCGCCCACGAGGCGACGAAGGGGCGGCAGGACATCGAATACCACGTCGCCGAAGCCGTGGGCGTCGCCGGCCTCGGCCCCTTCGACCTCGCCACCGCCGCCTACCCCTTCAACCACGCGACCGACCGCGTGTCGCTGCACGCCGTGCTCCGGTCCGTGCGCACCAGCCTGCGGCCCGGCGGCCGGCTGCTCGCCATCGTGCCCAACGCGGGCGCGTTCCCCCGGGTGGACTGGTCGCCGTACGGGGTGCGCATCCTGGACCGGGTCCCGCAGGGCGAGGCACCCCTGCTGAAGGCGCACTTCCTCACCGATCCGCCGGAGCCCTTCGAGTTCCGCGAGTGGTCCCACGCCGACCTCGCCGAAGCGGCCGTCGCGGCCGGCTTCACGACCGTCGGCTGGCAGCCGAACCGGACGCCGCCGCCCGATCCCGTACGCGACGAGGTCTACTGGACGGCGTACCGGGCCTGGCCGATCAGCTCGCTGATGACCTGTACGGCGTAGAGGACGGCGTGACGGGGCGGTGTGCGGCGCGGCGTACGGGGCGTCCCGACGCCCGGTCCGACCCGGCCGTCCGCTCCCCTCACGCGTTCGCCGCCGACCGGACCAGCTCCACGATCCGGTCGCGCGCCGCCCGCCCCTCCGGCACCGGCAGCAGCGGGTATCCGTGCGGCAGCCCAGCCCCCTCGTGGAGGTCCGCCTCCACCCCGGCGGCGCGGGCCCGGCGCAGCAGTTCCCCGCCGTCCGTGGCCAGCACGTCCCGGGTCCCTGTGAACACCGTCATCGGCGCCAGCCCCGCGAACGTCCCCCGCAGCGGGCTCACCCGCGGGTCCTCGGCGGCCAGGGTCCCCGCGTACAGGCGGCCGGCCTCCAGCAGGCCGGGCCGGGCCGACAGCGGACCGGCCGCCTCGATGGCCGCCTGGTCCGGATGGCTCATGGTCACGTCCAGCCAGGGGCAGAGCAGCACGATCCTGGAGGGCTGCGTCCCGGTGCGGTCGCGCAGCCGCTGGGCGGCGGCCAGTGCCAGCCCGGCCCCGGAGGAGTCCCCGAGGAGTACGGTGCCGCCACCGCCGCCGCTCTCGATCAGGCCGCTGAGCAGGTCGGCGGCGACCGGCACCGTCCGGTCGGCGGTGCCGCGCGGCGCCAGCGCGTACGCCGGTACGACGACCCGGGCCCGGGCCCGCACGACCAGCGCCCGGACCAGGGCCCAGTGCCGCCGCTCCAGCTCGTCCACGAAGCCGCCGCCGTGGAAGTACAGCACCCGGGCGTCCGGATCGGCGCCGCGCGGGCAGACGTCGTACACCGGCCAGGCCCCGACGAAGGTCCGCGAGATGTCCGCGACCCGGCCCAGCGACCGCGGCGGCAGGTGCGACGCGGGCCGCCGGGCGGACTGGGCCACCCGGGCCCGCACCGCCTCCGCGGTCGCGAACCGTCTTCGCCGCCCCGTCACGGCCAGCGCCGCCGAAAACGCCGTACTGCGCAGACTCGGCACGCCCCTCACCTCCCCTTTTCCCCCGCGCCTCCCCGGCGCGGAACCCCGGGGAGAGCATAGGCGTGAAGCTGGGCTGGAAGCCCGCTTAAGAAAGTCTCGATGGACTGATCACCACGCCGCTCGGCAGATTGGTTCCGTCACACGCGCCACCCGCGCCCCCGCGGCCCCGGCGTCTCCTTCCGCAGGCCTGGAGCCACTCCCATGAAGGCACTCGTCAAGCACACGGCCGAGCCGGGTCTGTGGCTCATGGACGTCCCCGAGCCCGAGTACGGCGCCGGTGACGTGCTGATCCGGGTGCTGCGCACCGGCATCTGCGGAACCGACCTGCACATCCGCGCCTGGGACGGCTGGGCGCAGGGCGCCGTCAAGACGCCGCTCGTCCTCGGCCACGAGTTCGTGGGCGAGGTCGCCGCGCTCGGCGCGGACGTCCGCGACATCGAGATCGGCGCGCTGGTCAGCGGCGAGGGCCACCTGGTGTGCGGGAAGTGCCGCAACTGCCTGGCCGGGCGCCGCCACCTGTGCCGCAGCACCATCGGGCTCGGCGTCGGGCGCGACGGCGCCTTCGCCGAGTACGTCGTGCTGCCCGCGCAGAACGTGTGGGTGCACCGCACCGCGGTCGACCTCGACGTCGCGGCCATCTTCGACCCCTTCGGCAACGCCGTGCACACGGCGCTGTCCTTCCCCCTCGTCGGCGAGGACGTGCTGATCACCGGCGCGGGTCCGATCGGGATCATGGCGGCGGCGGTGGCCCGCCACGCCGGTGCGCGCAGCGTCGTCATCACCGACGTCAGCCCCGAGCGGCTGGAGATCGCCCGCAAGGCGGGCGCCACCCTCGCCGTGAACGTCGCCGAGACCTCCATCGCCGACGCGCAGCGCTCGCTCGGACTGCGCGAGGGCTTCGACATCGGCCTGGAGATGTCCGGCCGCGCCGAGGCCATGCGCGACATGATCGACAACATGACCCACGGCGGCCGGATCGCCATGCTGGGCCTGCCCGCGCAGGAGTTCCCGGTGGACTGGGCGAAGGTGGTCACCTCGATGATCACCATCAAGGGCATCTACGGCCGTGAGATGTTCGAGACCTGGTACGCGATGACCGTGCTCCTGGAAGGCGGGCTGGACCTCAGCCCCGTCATCACCGGCCGGTACTCGCACCGTGAGTTCGAGGCCGCCTTCGACGAGGCGTCGACCGCCCGGAGCGGCAAGATCATCCTGGACTGGACGGCGTAGCGCGGCCCGGCGTCCGGTCCGTTTTCCGGACGCCATTCCGGGCCTCGGGCCCCGGACCCACCCCGGGCCTCGCGCCCCGGACCCCACAGACCACCCTCCCCCGGCCGGGCCCCGCCCACCCCCCTCCGCGGGGCCCGGCCCCCCTCGTCGCCCGTACGCCCGGCCCATAGCCCAGCCCGTACGCCCGGCCCGTACGCCCGCCTCCGCCGTAGAAGGAGAACCGCACCATGTTCGAGTCCGTCCGCGAGGACCTGCGCACCACCCTCGACGAGATCCGCGCCGCCGGTCTGCACAAGCCCGAGCGCGTCATCGGCACCCCGCAGAACGCGGCCGTGGCCGTCACCTCGGGCGGAGCCGCGGGCGAGGTCCTGAACTTCTGCGCCAACAACTACCTGGGGCTGGCCGACCACCCCGAGGTCGTCGCCGCCGCCAAGGACGCGCTGGACCGCTGGGGCTACGGCATGGCCTCCGTGCGCTTCATCTGCGGCACGCAGGAGGTGCACAAGGAGCTGGAGGCCCGCCTGTCGGCGTTCCTCGGCCAGGAGGACACCATCCTCTACTCCTCCTGCTTCGACGCGAACGGCGGCGTCTTCGAGACCCTCCTCGGCGCCGAGGACGCGGTGATCTCCGACGCCCTCAACCACGCCTCGATCATCGACGGCATCCGCCTCTCCAAGGCCCGCCGCTACCGCTACGCCAACCGCGACCTCGCCGAGCTGGAGACCCGGCTCAAGGAGTCGCAGGACGCCCGCCGCCGCCTGATCGTCACCGACGGCGTCTTCTCCATGGACGGCTACGTCGCCCCGCTCGCGGAGATCTGCGACCTGGCCGAGCGCTACGACGCCATGGTCATGGTCGACGACTCCCACGCCGTCGGCTTCGTCGGCCCCGGCGGCCGCGGCACCCCCGAGCTGCACGGGGTCATGGACCGCGTCGACATCATCACCGGCACCCTCGGCAAGGCCCTCGGCGGCGCCTCCGGCGGCTACGTCGCGGCGCGCGCCGAGATCGTGGAGCTGCTGCGCCAGCGCTCGCGCCCGTACCTCTTCTCCAACTCCCTCGCCCCGGTCATCGCCGCGGCCTCCCTCAAGGTCCTCGACCTGCTGGAGTCGGCCGGTGACCTGCGCGACCGGCTCGCCGCCAACACCGCCCTCTTCCGTACGAAGATGACCGAGGCCGGCTTCGAGATCCTGCCCGGCGACCACGCCATCGCCCCCGTGATGATCGGCGACGCGGCGGAGGCGGCGAAGATGGCCGACCTGCTGCTGGAGCGCGGCGTGTACGTCATCGGCTTCTCCTACCCCGTGGTCCCGCTCGGCGCGGCCCGCATCCGCGTCCAGCTGTCGGCGGCCCACTCGACCGCCGACGTCGAGCGCGCCGTGGCCGCCTTCATCGACGCCCGCGCGGCGCTCGGCACGTCCGCCGGCTGAGACAATGGAGGGGTGATCGACCCCCGCAGGCTGCGCATCCTGCGCGCCGTGGCGGACCACCGTACGGTGACCGCCGCGGCCGCAGCCCTGTACCTCACCCCGTCGGCCGTCTCCCAGCAGCTCGCGGCGCTGGAACAGGAGACGGGCCACGTGCTGCTCACCCGCAGCGGCCGCGGGGTGCGGCTCACCGCGGCCGGCGAGATCCTCCTCGGGCACGCCCACGAGGTGGTGGCCCAGCTGGAACGGGCGGAGGCCGAACTCGCGGCGTACGCGGGCGGCACGGCGGGGTCGGTGACCGTCGCCGCCTTCGCGACGGGCATCGCCGAGGTCCTCGCCCCGGCGATCTCCCGCCTCTCCCTGGACCACCCCGGCATCCGGCTGCGCGTACGGGACGCCGAGGGGGACCAGAGCCTGCCGATGCTGCTGGACGGCGAGGCCGACGTGGCGCTCGCGGTCGAGTACCGGGGCGGGCCGGGCGCGGACGACAAGCGGCTGTCCGTCGTCCCCCTGTACGCGGAACCCTTCGACGCGGTGCTTCCCCCGGGGCACCCCCTCGCGGACCTGCCCGCGGTCTGCCTGGCCGACCTCGCCGACGCCGACTGGGTGGGCCAGTACCCGGGCAACCCGTGTCACGACGTGACGCTCCTGGCCTGTGAACTGGCCGGATTCCAGCCCCGGTTCGCACATTCCTCCGACGACTTCCGGGCCGTGACGGCGCTGGTGGGCGCGGGCGCCGGAGTGGCGCTGGTACCGCGCTCCGCGCTGCGGGGCATGGACCTCAAGGAGGTCCGGGTGCGCCCCGTCACCGGCCCGGCCGCCACCCGGCGGGTCTTCGCCGCCGCCCGGCGCGGCGCCGAGTCGCACCCCCTGATCGCCCCGGTGCTGGCTGCCCTGGTCCGCGAGTCGGAGCGGCTGCCGGCGCACTGAAGGCCCCGCCGGGCTGCCGCGGGCGACCGCCGGCGGCCCGCGCGGCGGCCGCCGTCTCCCCGGCCCGCCCGGGCGTGCGGTGCGCCCGCGTCCCCGTCCCCCGGGCCCCGCGCGACCGGGCACGGCCCCGCGCGACGACACCCCGCGGCCCGCCGCCAGATCCGGCAGCGCCGGGCCGGGGCCCCTCGTACGGCTCCGGGGCCGGGCGCCGCCCCCTTCGCCGGACCCCCGCGCGGCCTCCCTCGGCCGGTGCGTCGGAGACAACGCGACCGTGCACCCCGTTGATGCTTGAAGTTGCGCGAAAGTGCGCGATATCTTGCAGAAATATGCATCCAGTCGCTTGCCGAACGAGGGAGCCTGTATGAGCCACGTGGCGTACGAGTTGGGCACACAGCCCGCATGCTGGGAACGGGCCGCCGAACTGGCCCCGGCGCGGCGGGCGGTGCTGCCGCGGCCGGGGGAGCGGACCGCGATCGTCGGGTGCGGGACCTCGTACTACATGGCCCAGGCCGCCGCCGTGTTGCGCGAGGAGGCCGGGCAGGGGGAGACCGACGCCTTCCCCGCCTCCGAGTTCCCGCGCCACCGCCGCTACGACCGGGTGCTCGCCCTGACCCGGTCCGGCACCACCACCGAGGTGCTGGACCTGCTGGCCGGGCTGCGGGACGCGGGCGTGCCCACCACCGCGGTCATCGGCGATCCGGCCACCCCCGTGGCGACCCTCGCCGACGACGTCGTCGTCCTCGACTTCGCCGACGAACGGTCCGTCGTGCAGACCCGGTTCGCGACCACCGCCCTCACCCTGCTCCGCGCCCACGCCGGGACGCACTCCGCGGCCGCGGTCGCCGACGCCCGTACCGCCCTCGCCGAACCGCTCCCCGCCGGACTCGACACCGCGGGGCAGTTCACCTTCCTCGGCCGGGGCTGGAGCGTCGGGCTCGCGCACGAGGCCGCCCTCAAGATGCGGGAGGCTTCGCTGTCCTGGGCCGAGTCCTACCCCGCGATGGAGTACCGGCACGGGCCGGTCAGCGTCTCCGGGCCCGGCACCGTCACCTGGTCCCTCGACGAGGCTCCCGCGGGACTCGCCGAGCAGGTGCGCGCCACCGGCTCCCACTGGGTGGCCGGACGGCTCGACCCGCTCGCCGAACTGGTCCGGGTGCACCGCCTCGCCCTCGCCGTCGCCTCCCTCCGGCAACTGGACCCGGACGCGCCGCGCCACCTCACCCGCTCGGTGATCCTGACCGCCGGAGAGGAGGCGGTCCGATGAGCCTCGTCCCCGCCGGCCCCCTCGTGCTGGAGGCCGCCGCCGCAGGGCGGGCCGTCGCCGCCTTCAACATCATCACCCTGGAGCACGCCGAGGCCGTCGTCGCCGGCGCCGAAGCCGCCGGACTGCCCGTCATCCTGCAACTGAGCGAGAACGCCGTGAAGTTCCGCGGCGGCCGGCTCCTCCCCATCTCCCGCGCCGCCGCCGCCTGCGCGGAGGCCGCAGGTGTCCCGGTCGGACTGCACCTGGACCACGTCAAGAGCACCGACCTGCTCCGCCGGGCCTGCGACGCGGGCTACAGCTCGGTGATGTACGACGCCGCGCACCTCCCGTACGGCGAGAACCTGGAGGCGACCCGCTCCGCCGCCGACTGGGCGCACGCCAACGGGCTGTGGATCGAGGCCGAACTCGGCGAGGTCGGCGGCAAGAACGGCGCCGCGCCCCTGGACCCCCACGCGCCCGGCGCCCGTACCGATCCCGACGAGGCCCGGCGGTTCGTCGC
This sequence comes from Streptomyces sp. NPDC002044, assembly GCF_040296725.1. Taxonomy (NCBI): domain Bacteria; kingdom Bacillati; phylum Actinomycetota; class Actinomycetes; order Kitasatosporales; family Streptomycetaceae; genus Streptomyces; species Streptomyces sp. NPDC002044. The sequence goes on along the minus strand of NZ_JBEOXU010000042.1, from coordinate 37,889 downwards.
CGACGCCGGGGTGGACGCACTGGCCGTCGCCATCGGCAGCAGCCACGCGATGACCAGCCGGACCGCCTCCCTCGACCACGCCCTGCTGGCCCGGCTCGCCAAGACGGTCGACGTACCGCTCGTCCTGCACGGCTCCTCCGGGCTGCCGGACGGCGAGCTCGCCGCCGCCGTCGCGGGCGGCATCCGCAAGGTCAACATCGGCACCGCGCTGAACGTGGCCATGACCGGGGCCATCCGCGCCCACCTGACCCCGGCGGACCCGCGCCCCTACCTGACGGCCGCCCGGGCCGCGATGGCGGTGACCGCCGAAGCCATGATCGCCGCGCTCAACTGACCGGAGAGGCACGGGAGACCGGCGGCCGCGCACCGCGGGTGCGTGGCCGTGCACCCGCGGCGGCGCGGCCGCCGCCGGAGGGCGTGACCGGGTCGCCGCCCGCCGGAAACCCCGGCCACCGGCCTTCCGGATTCTTGAAACAGGTTCTAGTCTGCCCCCGCCGCCGCAGTGGCGGCCGGCTGGACCGCGAGACTCCCGGAGGGGCCGTGCACCTCGAATACACGCCTGAGCAGCAGCAGTTGCGCACCGAGCTGCGCGCCTACTTCGCCGAGCTGGTGCCGCAGGACGTCTACGCCCGCTACGAGGACCCCGCCGCCCAGAAGCGCTTCTACCGGGAGACGATCCGCCGGCTCGGCGCCGACGGATGGCTGGGCGTCGGCTGGCCCGAGGAGTACGGCGGCCGGGGCATGTCGCCGATGGACCAGTTCATCTTCTTCGACGAGGCCGCCCAGGCCGTCGTGCCGCTGCCCCTGATGGCGCTCAACACCGTCGGGCCGACGATCATGCAGTTCGGTACGGAGGAGCAGAAGGCGTACTTCCTGCCGAAGATCCTCGCCGGCGAGATCGACTTCGCCATCGGCTACAGCGAGCCGGACGCCGGCACCGACCTCGCCGCCCTGAAGTGCAAGGCGGTCCGGGAGGGCGACGAGGAGAGCGGCACCTACGTCGTGGACGGGCAGAAGATCTGGACCACGAACGGCGACACCGCCGACTGGGTCTGGCTCGCCGTCCGCACCGACCCGGACGCCCCGGCGCACAAGGGCATCACCATGCTCCTGGTGCCGACGTCCGACCCCGGCTACTCCTGCACCCTCATCAACACCCTCGCCTCGCACGACACCACCGCCAGCCACTACGAGAACATCCGCGTGCCGGCGACCCGCCGGGTCGGCCAGGAGAACAAGGGCTGGCGGCTGATCACCAACCAGCTCAACCACGAGCGCGTCACCCTCGCCGCCCACGGCACGATGGCCATCCGGGCGCTGCACGACGTCCAGCGCTGGGCCGCCGAGACCAAACTCGCCGACGGCCGGCGCGTCATCGACCTGTCCTGGGTCCGTGCCCGCCTGGCCCGCACCCACGCCCGGCTCGACGCCATGAAGCTGCTCAACTGGCAGATGGTCAACGCGGTCCAGGCCGGCACCCTCACCCCGCAGGACGCCTCGGCGGTGAAGGTGTACGGCTCCGAGGCCCGCCGGGACGCGTACGCCTGGCTCATGGAGGTCGCCGGCGCGGCGGGCTCCCTCAAGGACGGCTCGGCGGGCGCGGTCCTGCACGGCGAGCTGGAACGGGGCTACCGCAGCGCCGTGATCTTCACCTTCGGCGGCGGCAACAACGAGATCCAGCGGGAGATCATCTCCTGGATCGGCCTGGGCATGCCCCGGGTGCGCCGCTGACGCCGCGCCGATAACCGGTTGCCCGCCGGCGCCGGTGGCGGATGCAATGTCCGGGCAGACCGCCACCGCCCAGCGCACCCGGAGACGCCGACGCATGAGTACGCCACCCCCGGCATCCGAAGTGGCGCGGGCCGACGGAGCATCCGTCCGGCTCGGCGCCCTCGTCCCGCTCACCCGGCCCGGCTGGACCGAGGCGGGCCGGCACCTGCTCGCCGGACTCGAACTGGCCGTACGCGACGCCAACGCCGCCGGCGGGATCGGCGGACGGCCTCTCGAGCTGGTGGTCCGGGACACCGCGGCCGATCCCCTCAGGGCCGCGGCGGCCGTGGACGAGCTGGCCCGCCTGGGTGTGGCCGCCCTGGCGGGGGAGTACCACAGCGTCGTCGCCCGCGCCGTGGCCGTCAGGGCCGACGCCCTCGGCCTGCCGTTCCTCTGCTCGTCGGCGGTGCTCGACGCGCTCACCGAACAGCCGGCGGACCGGGTCGCGCGCCTGGCCCCCCGCAGTCCCGCGGCTGGCGGATCTACGCGGACTTCCTCCTCGGCGCGGGCCACAGCCGGATCGCCGTGGCCGCCGAGCCGAGCGTCTACTGGGCGTCCGGGGCCCGCATCCTGCGGGACCACCTCGTCCCGCGCGGCGCCACCGTCGACGAACTCGACGCGCGCTCGCTCTCCGCGGCGGCCCTGTGCGACGAACTCGCCGCCCGCCGCACCACGGCGCTCCTCCTCCTGGCCGGCCAGCCGGAACCGGCCGCGCCGATCGTCACCGCCGTCCGCCGCGACCGGCGCCTGCGCGAGATCCTGATCGGCGCTCCGGCCGGGCAGCCGGAGTTCGCCGGGTGGGCGGCGCTGACGGGCGGCGACGGCGCCGGCATCCCGTTCCTGCGCTGCCTGCCCGAGCGGCTCGGCCCGCTCGGCGCTCGCGTGGGGGCGGCCCTGCGCGAGCGGCTGGCCGAAGCGCCCTCCTTCGTGGCCTTCGAGGGCTACGACACCGTCGCCGTCCTCGCCGCCGTGCTGCGCGCACACGGCACGGACCGTGCGGGCATCGGCGCGTCCTGGGCGCGGGTCGCGGTCGACGGCACCCGCGGGCGGATCCGGTTCTCGCGTACGCCCGGCACCGGAGTGTGGCAGTGGGCCGGGGCGCCGGTGCAGGTCGTCGACCGGGATCCGGCGGAGCCGGGCCGTGTCCGGATCCTTCACACCGGCTGAACGGGCGCAGCGTCACATTCTGGTGCGATAGTCATATTTCTTAACTTCTCTTCCATCCAGGCGGCGATCCGTTCCGAATTACTTGTGTCACAGCAGTCACTGCTCTCGCATCAGCGGGGGCCAGGAGGTGGGATCCATGACCGTCCCCATCCGGATCAGGCGCGTGGCCGTCGCCGCGGCCGCGACGGGCATGCTGGTCGGCGGTGCGGCGCTCGGCGCCGCGGCACCGGCCGTCGCGGCCCCCGCGTCGTCCGTGGCGACCGCCGTCAGCGGAGATCGCGACCACGGAAAGCAGTGCCACTGGAAGAAGGGGCACTGGGACAAGCGCTGGGTCAAGGGCCACTGGGAGAAGAAGTGGGTCAAGGGCTACGACTGGAACCGTGACCGCGACCACAAGAGCGACCACCGCAACGACAACCGCAACGGTGACGACCGCAAGGACGGCAACCGGTACGGCGGCCACAACGACTGGCGGGGCCACAACGGCCACTGGAAGTGGGTGTACGTCTCCGGGCACTGGGACAAGCACTGGGTCCAGGGCCAGTGGGTCTGCTGGAACGGGCACCGCTGACGGCGCCCGTCCCCCCGGGCACGACGGACGGTCCGCGAGGGCCCGCACCCGCGGGCCCTCGCCGCGCGGGAGCCCTCCCCGGATGCGGCCGCTCCCGAATGGTGGTGGGATCGGAAGTCCGGTGCTGCACTCGGACGACCACTGGATGTCGGATGGCGGACACGGCAGGCGAAGGAGCGCAACCGCCCGGTGAACCCGAGGATTCCCGGTCCGTGGAGGCCGGGGACCTCGACGCCCAGCTCCTGCTGGCCGCCGACGGTGACCGCGAGGCGTTCGCCCGGGTCTACGACGCGCTGACCGTCCCCGTGATGGGACTGGTCTGCCGGGTACTGCGGGACGCCGACCAGGCGGCGGAGGTGACCCAGGACGTGATGGTCGAGGTGTGGCGGACGGCGGGGCGCTTCCGCCCCGAGCTGGGCAGCGCCAAGGCGTGGGTGCTGGTGCTGGCCCACCGGCGTGCCGTGGACCGCGTGCGCGCCGTGCGGGCCCGCGGCGAGCGGGAGGAGAAGGCCGCCCTGCTGGACCGGACCACCCCCTTCGACGAAGTGGCGGCGGAGGTCGAGGAGCGGGAGGAGCACGCCCAGGTCAGGCGGTGCCTGGCCGCGCTCAGCGAGGTCCAGCGGGAGGCGGTCCTGCTCGCCTTCTACCAGGGGATGACCTACCGCGAGGTGGCGCGCTCGCTGTCGTCACCGGAGGGCACGGTCAAATCCCGGCTCCGCGACGGACTGCAACGGCTGCGCGCGTGTTTGGAGGCGTCCTGATGAGCATCGCGTCCAAGCCGCACGCGTCCCTCGGGGCCTACCTGCTGCACGCGCTGCCGCCCGACGAGGAGAGCGCGTTCGCGAACCACCTGGCGGGCTGCGACAGCTGCCGGCGCGAGCTCCTCGCCCTGATGCCCGTCCTGATCCGGCTCTGCGCCACCGAGGGGGTCTCGCCACCGCCGGGCATGCGCGACCGGGTGCTGGGGCAGGTCGCCGGTACGGCCCAGGAGGCCGGCCGCCGCGAACCCCGTCCGGGCCCGGCCCCAGGGGCGCGCCCCCTGTTCGGAGGGCGGGGCGCCGTTCCCCGGCCGGCCGGGCGGGGCGGACCGGGCGCGCCGCTGCGCTGGGCCCTGGCCGCGTCCCTGGCCGCCGCGGCCGCCTTGGGCGGGATCGCCGTCTGGCAGCACCAGGAGGCCGCGGAGGCCCGTACGGAACTCCGCCGGGCCGGCCCCGCCGCGCAGCTCGCCGAGGTGCTGGCCGCCCCCGACGCCACGATCGGCACCGCCGACTTCGGGGACGGCGCCACCGGGTGCGTCGTCGTCTCCCGGGAAGAGAGCCGGGCCGCCTTCATGGCGTCGGGACTGCCGGAACTGACCTCGGACCAGGTGTACGAGCTCTGGTACGACGACGCGGGCACGCCCCGCTCGGCCGGGACCCTGACCGGTCGCGGGAACTGGCACATCAAACTGCTGGACGGGCCCGTCGAGGAGGCCACGGCACTCGGCATCACGGTCGAGCCCGCCGGCGGTTCCGCGCAGCCCACCAGCTCGCCCATCGGCCTGATCGACATCCCGGCCTGACCGGTTCCCGTGCCCGGACCCCTTCGGCACGGGCGCCGGGCGGGTGGGAGGGGGCGGCGCCGGGTAGGACCGGAGGGCGCCGGCCGAGCCGGGCGAACCGAGCCGAGCGGGGAGGACCGCGGATGGGCGAGAGGGCCGAAGACCCGTACGGCGAGCACGGCGGCGGAGCCGACCCCGGGTTGTACGGCCCGGGATCCGTCACCTGGCAGTGCCACGGCGACCCGGTGATGTGGATCGCCGGGGTCCGCGCCCTGTACCTCCAGGCACTGCACCCGCGCGCGGTTCGCGGGGTCGTGGAGAACAGCACGGTGTTCGCATCGAAGGGGGGCCGTCGGGACCGCGGGGCTCACGGCGGCAAGGGGGACCGCGCCGAGGCATGGGGGCGCCTCCTGCGCACGGCTGACTTCGTCGGCACCACCACCTACGGCACGACCGAGGCCGCCGAACGCGCCGGCGCCCGCGTCCGCACGATCCACCGCATGCTCTCCGCCACCGACCCGGACACGGGCGAACGGTTCCCCGTGGACGCCCCGGAGCTGCTGCTGTGGATCCACTGCGCCCAGATCGACAGCTTCCTGCACGTCCTGCGCCGCTCGGGCGTCCCCCTCACCCCGGCCCAGGCGGACCGTTACGTCGACGAGAACCGGGCCGGCGCCCGCCTCGTCGGCCTCGACCCGGCCGGCGTCCCCGCCGACACCGCCGGGCTGGCGGCCTACTTCGAGGCGGTCCGTCCCGGGCTCGCCGCGGGCGCCGACGCCCGCGCCGTGGACGCCTTCCTGCGCAGACCGCCGATCCACCCCCTCCTCGTACCTGGCCGAAACCTGCTGTGGGGCCCGCTGGCCGGACTCGCGTACGCGACCCTCCCCGGCTGGGCGCACCAGCTGTACGGGCGCCCCGCACCCGCCCCACGCAGCATCACCCGGCGCCTGCGCCTCACGGGCCTCACCTTGCGCAGCATTCCCGCAGGTCTGCGCTGGCAGCTGCCACCAGGTCACATTCTGAAAGCGATGCGCCGCATGGGCCCGGAGAGCCGCCCCTCGACGTACACACTGCGCACATCAGCGGCCATACTGGACGGGCCGGGGAGGGCGTGGCACGACGACGGGGGCGGCTTCAAGACATGGCGGAGTCCAGACTGATCCAGGGCCGGTACCGGTCGCTCGATCTGATCGGGCGCGGAGGCATGGGCGAGGTGTGGCGCGCCCGCGACGAGTCGCTGGGCCGGCAGGTCGCGGTGAAGTGCCTCAAGCCGATCGGCGCCGAACAGGACGCCCACTTCACCCAGGTGCTGCGCGAGCGGTTCCGCCGCGAGGCACGGGTGGCGGCGGCGCTCCAGCACCGGGGCGTCACCGTCGTGCACGACTTCGGCGACGACAGCGCCGCCGGGGGCTGCCTCTACCTGGTCATGGAACTGCTCGAAGGACGCAACCTCAGCCAGCTACTCGAGGACAACGAGGCCCGCCCGCTGCCCGTCGACGTGGTCGTCGACATCGCCGAGCAGCTGGCCGCGGCCCTGGGCTACACCCACGACCAGGGAGTCGTCCACCGCGACCTGAAGCCGGCGAACATCATGCGGTTGACCGACGGCACGGTGAAGATCTGCGACTTCGGCATCGCCCGGCTGGCCCACGACATCGGCTTCACCGCCAAACTCACCGGCGGCGGGGTGGCCATGGGCACCCCCCACTACATGTCGCCCGAGCAGATCGCGGGAGGCGAGGTCGACCACCGCAGCGACCTGTACTCCCTCGGCTGCGTCCTCTACGAGATCGCCACCGGAGCCCCGCCCTTCGACCTCGGCGACTCCTGGTCGGTCCTGGTCGGCCACCGGGACAACGCGCCCGTACCGCCGCGCGAACACCGTCCGGAACTGCCCGGCTACTTCGAGCAGGTGGTCCTGGACCTGCTCGCCAAGTCCCCCGAGGACCGGCCGGGCGACGCCCGCCACCTGCACCGCCGGCTCGTCGAGGCCCGGGTCGGGCCCGGCGGGCTGCCCGGCGCCCAGGCCCCGCTGCCGGGGTGGGCCCGGAGCATGACGGCCGGCCGCAAGGCCGGGATGGAGGCCCGCCGCGCGAGCGGCGAGTGGGCCGTCCTCACCGGTTCGTGGACGGCCGGCCGCACGGCCGGCCCCGCCGCCGGGCATCCCGCCGCCGGCCCCCCCGGCCCCACGGCCCGGTCCGGGGACGGCTCGCACGCCGACCCGGTCCGGAACCCGGCCTTCCCCCCGGCCCCCGCCCAGGGCCAGGGCCAGGCCGGAGCCCGCCGGATCGTCCGCCCCGAGCCCGCCGAGGACCCGCGCCTCACCGTGGAGTACGGCGTGCCGCGCCTCCCCGGCCCGCGCGAGACCGGCGTCGACGCCCTCGCCGCCGGCCACACCCGTGCCTTCGCCCTCAGCCGGGCGGGCCGGCCCGAGGCGGCGCTCGCCGTCTACCAGGCCGTGGCCGACGGGCGGGCCCGCGTGCTCGGCCCGGACCACCCCGACACGCTCGCCGCCCGCCAGGAGACCGCGTACGAACTCGGCCGGCTCGGACGCCACACGGAGGCGTACGGGATCTACCGCGCGGTGCTCGTCGCCCGCGAGCGGACCACCGGCCCGCGCCACCCCGACACGCTGCGCTGCCGCCACAACCTGGCCTGCGCCCTCGGAGCACTGGGCCGGTTCGCGGAGGCGCACACGGCCGCCGCCGAGACCGCCGCCGACCGGGCGGCCGTCCTGGGCGCCGAGCACGCGGACACGCTGCTGACCCGCTACGAGGTGGCGTACGCGCTCGGGCGCCTGGAGCGCTGGCGGGAGGCCCTCGGCGTCTTCCGCGAGGTCGCCGCCGCCCGGGAGCGGGTGCTCGGCCGCGACCACCCCGACACCCTGGCCGCGCGCTACGAGGCGGGCATCGCGCTCGGCCGCACCGGGAACCCCGCCGAGGCCCTCGACCTGTTCCGGGCCCTGGTCCGCGACCGCACCCGCGCCTACGGCGCCGCCGACCCGGAGACGCTCCGCGCCCGGCACGTCCTCGGTGTCAATCTGGGCCGTCTCGACCGCTGGGAGGAGGCGGTCGCCGAGGCCCGGGAGGTCGGCGACGCGCGGGCCCGGGCGCTGGGCGCCGAGCACCCGGACACCCTGGTCAGCCGCCGCGAACTCGCCGCGGGCCTCGGCCGGCTGGGCCGCTGGGAGGAGGCGCTGCCCGTCTACCGGGACCTCGCGGGCATCCGCGAGCGGGCCCAGGGCGACGAGCATCCCGACACGGCGCTGGCCCACGCCGACGAGGCGTACTGTCTGGAGCGGCTCGGGCAGGTGTGCTACCAAGAGCCATGACGACCTCGCGGAGCTCCGGCCGGACCGTGTTCGACAAAGCCGTCTACGACGCCGTGATCGTGGGAGGCGGGCACAACGGCCTGGTGGCCGCCGCGTACCTGGCCCGGGCGGGCCGCTCGGTGCTGGTCCTGGAGCGGCTCGGCCATACCGGCGGCGCCGCCGTCTCCAGCCGTCCCTTCACCGGCATGGACGCCCGGCTGTCGCGCTACTCCTACCTCGTCTCGCTCCTCCCGCCGAAGCTCGTGCGCGACCTTGACCTGCGGTTCTCCGTCCGCCGGCGCACGGTCTCCTCGTACACGCCGACCGGGCGCGGCGGCCGTCCCGGCGGCCTCCTCGTCGGCGGCGGCGACGCCCGGACCCGCGAGTCCTTCGCGCGGCTGACCGGCTCGGACCGGGAGTACGACAGCTGGCGTGCCTTCTACGAGACCACCGGGCGGGTCGCCGGGAAGGTGTTCCCGACGCTCACCGAGCCGCTGCCCACCCGCGAGGAGCTGCGGACCCGCATCGACGACGAGGCGGCCTGGCGGATGCTCTTCGAGGAGCCGCTGGGCCAGGCGGTGGAGCGGCACTTCGCCGACGACCTGGTGCGCGGCGTCGTCCTCACGGACGGGCTGATCGGCACCTTCGCCGACGCCCACGACCCCTCGCTCGCCCAGAACCGCTGCTTCCTCTACCACGTCATCGGCGGCGGAACCGGGGACTGGGACGTGCCGGTGGGCGGCATGGGCGCCCTGACGGAGGCCCTCGCGGGATCGGCGCGGGCGGCCGGGGCGGAGATCGCCACCGGGCACGAGGTCCTGCGGATCGACACGGACGGCACCGGCCCGGCCGAGGTGGTGTTCCGCACGGCGACGGGGGAGGGCCGGGTCGCCGGAGGCACGGTCCTGGTCAACGCCTCGCCGCGGGCCCTCGCCGAACTCCTCGGCCAGACCCCGGAGCCGGCGGCGCCCGAGGGGGCCCAGCTCAAGGTCAACATGCTGCTGCGGCGGCTGCCCCGGCTGCGGGACACCGCCGTCGACCCGCGCGAGGCGTTCGGCGGCACCTTCCACATCGCCGAGGGCTACGCCGAGCTGGGCCGGGCGTACGCGGAGGCCGCGGCGGGCGAACTGCCGTCCGTACCGCCCTCGGAGATCTACTGCCACTCGCTGACCGACCCGACGATCCTCGGACCGGAGCTCGTGGAGCAGGGCTACCAGACGCTCACCCTCTTCGGCCTGCACGCCCCGGCCCGGCTGTTCCGCAAGGACAACCAGCAGGCGCGCGAGGTGCTGCTGACCGCGACCCTCGCGCAGCTGGACGCCCACCTCGACGAACCGGTCACCGACTGCCTCGCCTTCGACGCGGACGGCCGGCCCTGCATCGAGGCGAAGACCCCGCTGGACCTGGAGCGCGAACTGCGCCTGCCCGGCGGCCACATCTTCCACCGGGACCTGTCCTGGCCCTACGCGCCCGGGGACGCCGCGGACGCCGGCCGCTGGGGCGTGGAGACCGCCCACCGCAACGTCCTGCTGTGCGGCGCGGGGGCGGTGCGCGGCGGCGGCGTCAGCGGGGTCCCCGGGCACAACGCGGCGATGGCCGTGCTGGACCGCTGAACCGCGCCTCAGCCGGTCGGTTCGATGACCACGACGGGGATCTCGCGGTCCGTCTTGGCCTGGTACTCGTCGTACGCGGGCCAGTGCCCGACCATCAGCGGCCAGTACGCCTCCCGCTCCTCGGAGGTCGCGGTGCGTGCCGTGCCCTGGAGGACCTTCGGGCCGACCTGGACGCGGACCTCGGGGTGCTCGGTCAGGTTCCGGTACCAGAGCGGGTCCGCCGGGTCGCCGCCCTTGGACGCGACGACCAGGTAGCGGCCCCCGTCCTCGCCGTAGATGAGCGGGGTCCGCACCGGCTTGCCGGAGACCCGGCCGATGGTGGTGAGCAGGAGGGTCTGGGTGCCGTTCCAGTGGTGGCCGTCCGCCCCGTCCGTGCTCACGTACAGCTTCACGTGGTCGAGCTGCCAGGTGCCCGGCCTGGGGTCGGTCGGGTGGTCCCAGTCGATGTCGTCGGTCATGCGCCTCGGCCTGCCTTCGCGTTGAACGGTCAACGAACGTGAACAACGAGTACGCGTGCCCGCGGGCACGGTCGCTAATCCCCGGGCTCGGGGCTGACGGCGGGAAGGGTGAAGCCGTCGAAGAGGTCGTCCATCGCCCGGCGCGCGACACCCGCCGGGGTGGCCCGCACGGCGAGGTCGCGGACGGCCACCGCGAGCGGGTGGGTGAGGGCGGCGATCCGGCCGGCCCGGCGGGACCGGACCCGCAGGGCGTCGGTGCGCGCGCGGCGGGCCGTGCTGTAGGCGGCCAGGGCGGCGGGGACGCCGGACGCGCCGGCTCCGCTCAGCAGGTGCGCGAGCACCACGGCGTCCTCGACGGCCTGGCAGCCGCCCTGGCCGAGGTTGGGGGTCATGGCGTGCGCGGCGTCGCCGAGCCAGGCGAGGCGGCCCCGGTGGTAGCGGGGGAGCGGTGCGGCCAGGTCGTAGAGGTCGTGCCGGAGCACGTCGGCGGGATCGATCCGCTCCAGGAGCGCGGGGATGGGGTCGTGCCAGGCGCCGAAGCGGCGCAGGAGTTCGGCGCGCGCGTCGGGCGGGCGGTGACCCTCGGGGGCGACGGCGGTGGCGAAGACGTAGGTGCGGCCGTCGGCGAGGGGGACGGTCCCGAAGCGCTCGCCGCGCCCCCAGGTCTCCGCGGCGGACGCGTCGGCGCCGCCGCCCGCGGGCAGGACCGTACGCCAGGCGGTCTCGCCGGCGTAGTACAGGCCGGGGTGCTCCGGGAAGTACAGGCGGCGCAGCGGGCTGTGGATGTCGTCGGCGGCGACCGCCAGGTCGGCGACGAGGTCGCCGGCGGTCGTACGGACCACCGGGCCGCCGTCCGCACCCCTTTCGCGTCCACGCCTTCCCGGTGGTCCGCTTCCCGGTGTTCCGCTTCCTGGTGGTCCGCGAGGTCGACGGCGGTGACGGCGGTGGCGTACCGGACGGTGCCGTCGGGCAGTGCGGCCGCGAGCGCGTCGGTGAGCGCGGCCCGGTGCACGGCGAGCGGGGGCCGGCCGTACCGGGCCGCCATCGCGGCGGTGTCGGCGCGGTTCAGCCAGCGGCCGTCCGGGCGCCGCAGGCCCATGGCGGCCGGGACGGCCCCGCCCGCGGCGCGGGCGGCGTCGAAGCCGATGGTGTCGAAGGCGCGCAGGGCGTTGGGGGCGAGGACGATCCCGGCGCCCGCGGCGGCGGGGCCGGGAGCCCGCTCGCAGACGGTGACCCGCCAGCCGCTGCGGTGCAGGGCGAGGGCGGCGGTGAGCCCGCCGATCCCGGCACCCGCCACGACCGCGTGACGCCGTACCTCTGACATGACGTGCTCCTGCCCGCTCACCGGATCCTCTACATGTGTAGAGGATCGCTTCGCACTCTACATCTGTAGAGTGGCGTCATGTCCAGCCGCCCGCGCCCCGCACACCTTCCGGACCTCCACCGCTCGGACGAGCCGGACGAACCGGACCCTTCGCGGCCCGAGCCGACCGCGCAGCCCGAGCCGACCGCGCAGCCCGCGCCGCCCGCGCCGCCCGCGCCGCCCGCGCCGGCCTCCGACCGGCGGACGCTGATCGCGGACGCCGCGATCGGTCTCGTGGCCTCCGCGGGCCTCCGGGGCCTCACCCACCGGGCGGCCGACACCGCGGCGGGGTTGCCGGCGGGCAGCACCTCGTACTACTTCCGGACGCGGACGGCGCTGATCGGCGCCTGCTACCAGCGCCTGGTGGAGCTCGACTTCGCCGAGTACGACGGGGGCGTGGGCGCTGCGGGGCCGTCGGCCGTGCCGCCGGTGCCGCCGGACCGCGAGGCGGCCGTGGCGGTGTTCGCCGGGCTGCTGTACCGCTGGCTCACGGTCGGGCGCGAGCGCCAGCTGGCCCGCTTCGAACTCAGCCTTGAGGCGGCCCGCAGCCCCGACCTGGAGCCCGAGTTCCAGCGGGCGGGACGGGCCGCGCGCGCCCGGGCCGCGGCCGTGCTCGCCGCGCTCGGGGCGCAGCGGCCCGAGGAGGCCGCCGAGCTGCTGGCGGCCTGGACGGACGGGATCCTCTACGACCGGCTCGTGGGGGCCCTCGCCCACTCCCGTCCGGCCCCGGACCCGGCCGAACTCACCCGCATCACACGCCGCATGCTCGACGCGGCCCTCAGCGCCGGAGCCTAGGCCGCGTAGGCCGCGCCGCCGAAGTCCTGTCCGGCGGGCCTCAGTCCGGGGAGCGGGTCCAGCCCGCGGCCCGGAGGCGGGTGGCGTCCGCCGGGCGGTCCTCGGTGAAGAGGAGGCCGGAGGGCTCCGCCACGCGTACGACGTCCACGTAGATCCCGCGTCCGGTGTACCGGCCGGTGGAGGCGTGCCGGAAGCGGAGGTGGACCTCCCGGCCCGCCCACGCCGCCGTCAGCGGGGCTTCGAGCCGGTGCCAGACGCGGCCGGACCAGCCGCCGGCCGAGCCGCGCGGCCACTGCTCGGGGGCTCCGCCGGTGGACCGGACGGTACTGAACGGCAGCGCCCGCCAGGTCTCCCCGTCGGGCGACACCTCCAAGTGGAGGGCGCCCTCACCGGGGACGGTGTCCCACCACACGGCGCACCGCAGCCGGGCGGCGTCCGTGGCCGGGGTGAGCGGCGGCAGGGTGAGGGTGCCCGAGCCGCCGGGAGCGCTGCCGGAGAACCAGGCCGCGCCGCCGTGCCGCGTGCGGACCGGGACGGCGCGGGCGAAGCGGTTGCCGACGGCCACGCGCGGCGCGCTGCCGGCCCGCCAGGTGCGGACGGGGTGCACGGAGTTGCCGAGGAGGATCAGGAAGGAGTCCGTGGAGGGGTCCAGCACGAGGGAGGTTCCGGTGAAGCCGGTGTGGCCGGCGGAGTGCGGGGTGGCCATGGCGCCCATGTACCAGTGCTGGTAGAGCTCGAATCCCAGGCCGTGGTCGTCGCCGGGGAAGGCCGTGTTGTAGTCGGTGAAGAGCAGCTCGACGGAGGCGGGGCGCAGGATGCGCCGGCCGGCGTACGCGCCGCCGTCGAGCAGGGTGCGGGCGAGAACGGCCAGATCCCAGGCGGTGCCGAAGACGCCCGCGTGGCCCGCGACGCCGCCGAGGGCGTACGCGTTCTCGTCGTGGACCTCGCCCCACACCAGGCCGCGGTCCAGGCCGGACCAGGGCGGGCGTTGCACCTCGGTGGCGGCGGTCACCCGGCGCCAGGAGAGCGGTGGGTTGTAACGAGTGCGGTGCATCCCGAGCGGAGCGGTGATCTCGTCGTGGAGCAGGACGTCCAACGTGCGAGCGGTGATCCGTTCCAGGAGCAGCTGGAGCGTGATCAGGTTCAGGTCGGAGTACCGGTACACGGTCCCTGGAGTCTCCTGCGGCCGCACGGACCACAGCAGTCGCAGCTGACCCTCGCGTGTGGACTCCTGGTAGAAGGGCGCCCACGAACGCAGCCCCGAGGTGTGCGTGAGCAGTTGGCGGACGGTGATGATCTCCTTCCCGCCGCCCGTGAACTCCGGCAGGTAGCGCCGCACCGGCGCCTCCAGCTCCAGCCGGCCGCGCTCCATCTGCTGGACGGCCAGGATGGAGGTGAACAGCTTCGTCAGCGAGGCCAGGTCGAAGACGGTGTCCTCGGCCATCGCGATCCGCTCGGCGGCCGGGAACTCCCGCACCCGGTCGGTCCGCCCGTCGTAGTCGGAGTACCGGACGGCGTCGCCCATCGCGCGGTGCAGGGCGATCGTGCGGCCGCGGCCGGCGAGGACCACGGCGCCCGCGTAGTAAGGGTGTTCGGGGGAGGGGCCCAGGAACCGGCGCGCTTCGTCCGCCACCCCCTCGAGGTGCTTCTCCAGGAGCCCGGCCTGACGCGCGGACCCGTACCGCAGCCGGAGCCCCTGGAGCGCGCGCCGCTCGGCGGGGCCGCCGGCGGCCCCGGCGGCCCCGGGGAGGGCCGCGTGCAGGACGAGTACCCCGCCGAGCGCGAGCAGCCGGGCCCCGAGCCGCCGTCGGCTCAGCCCGCCCCCGGTCTTCCCGGCCGCCCCCTCCTGCGCGGCGGCCCCGTCCGCCCGCGCGGGCCCGCGCGGCCCGACCACTCCGCGCCCGGCTGGGGTGACCGCCGGGCCGGCCACCCCGTACCCGGTGCCGGTGCCGGTGCCGGTGCCGCTGCCCGTCGGCCGGTCCACCGCTTCGTCCCCCGTACCGCCCATGTCCGGCCTCCTGTTCGTGGCTGCGCCGCACGCTAGTGGGTATCTGCCCGCCCGCCGCCCAACCTCCGCACCGACCGGCCCGCAAAGAATCTGACACTGCATCAGAAAATCTCTTCCCTCGGATGCCGGGCTGCGGCATCCTGCCGCCCATGGAGACGGAGCTGAGCAGGAAACTGGGAGTCGAGCACGCGATCTTCGGCTTCACTCCCTTCCCGGCGGTCGCCGCCGCCATCACCCGCGCGGGGGGCTTCGGCGTGCTCGGCGCGGTCCGCTACACCGCACCCGACGACCTCAAGCGCGACCTCGACTGGATGCAGGAGCACACCGACGGCAAGCCGTACGGCCTCGATGTCGTCATGCCCGCCAAGAAGGCCGTCGACGGCATCAGCGAGGCCGACATCGAGGCCATGATCCCGGCGGGGCACCGCCAGTTCGTCCGCGACACCCTCGCCAAGCACCAGGTGCCCGACCTCGCCGAGGGCGAGGTCTCCGGCTGGCGGATCACCGGCTGGATGGAACAGGTCGCCCGCAACCAGCTCGACGTCGCCTTCGACTACCCCATCAAACTCCTGGCGAACGCCCTCGGTTCCCCGCCCGCCGACGTCATCGCCCGCGCCCACGACCACGGTGTCCTCGTCGCCGCCCTCGCCGGCAGCGCCAAGCACGCCCGCCGTCACGCCGAGGCCGGCATCGACGTCGTCGTCGCCCAGGGATACGAGGCCGGCGGCCACACCGGCGACATCGCCACCATGGTCCTGGTCCCCGAGATCGTCGAGGCCGTCGCCCCGCTCCCGGTCCTCGCCGCCGGCGGCATCGGCAGCGGCGAGCAGATCGCCGCCGGACTCGCCCTCGGCGCGCAGGGCGCCTGGCTCGGCTCGCTCTGGCTCACCACCACCGAGGCCGACCTCCACTCCCGGGCCCTCACCGCGAAGCTCCTCGCCGCCGGTTCCGGCGACACCGTCCGCTCCCGCGCCCTGACCGGCAAGCCCGCCCGCCAGCTGCGTACCGAGTGGACCGACGCCTGGGACGACCCGGAGGGGCCGGGCGCCCTGCCCATGCCGCTGCAGGGACTGCTCGTCGCCGAAGCCGTCTCGCGCATCCAGAAGTACGAGGTCCAGCCGCTGCTGGGCACCCCCGTCGGCCAGATCGTCGGCCGGATGAACAGCGAGCGCGGCGTCCAGGCTGTCTTCGACGAGCTCACCAGCGGATTCGAGAAGGCCGTCGACCGCATCACCCGCATCGCCGGCCGCGCCTGAGCGGGCGGTACAGGACCCAGAGGAGCGAGCAGCAGCATGACCGACAAGCAGCCCCCCAACGGCTTCTGGGCCCAGGCCGCCGCCGACCCGGAGCGCACGGTGCTGGTGACCCCGGAAGGCGAGGAATGGTCCGCGGGCCGCCTGCACACGGACGTCAACCGCCTCGTCCACGGCCTGCGCGCCGCCGGACTGGAGGAGGGCGACGTCTTCGCCGTCGTCCTCCCCAACGGCGTCGAGTTCCTGACCGCCTACCTCGCCGCCGCCCAGGCCGGCTTCTACCTCGTCCCGGTCAACCACCACCTCGTGGGACCCGAGATCGCCTGGATCGTCTCCGACTCCGGCGCCAAGGTCCTCGTCGCCCACGAGCGCTTCGCGGACGCCGCCACCGCAGCGGCCGACGAGGCCGCCCTGCCCGCGAGCCGGCGGTACGCCGTCGGAGCCGTCGAGGGCTTCCGGGCGTACGCCGAACTCCTCGACGGGCAGCCCGGAACACCCCCGGAGGGGCGCACCCTCGGCTGGGTCATGAACTACACCTCCGGCACCACCGGCCGCCCCCGCGGCATCCGCCGGCCGCTGCCCGGCAAGCTCCCGGAGGAGACGTACCTCGGCGGCTTCCTCGGCATCTTCGGCATCCGCCCCTTCGACGGCAACGTCCACCTGGTCTGCTCGCCGCTCTACCACACGGCCGTCCTGCAGTTCGCGGGCGCCGCCCTGCACATCGGGCACCCACTGGTCCTGATGGACCGGTGGACCCCGCAGGAGATGCTGCGCCTGATCGACCAGCACGCCTGCACGCACACCCACATGGTCCCGACCCAGTTCCACCGGCTCCTCGCGCTCCCGCAGGACACGAAGGACGCGTACGACGTCTCCTCCATGCGGCACGCCATCCACGGAGCGGCGCCCTGCCCCGACCACGTCAAGCGGGCCATGATCGACTGGTGGGGCCGGTGCGTGGAGGAGTACTACGCGGCGAGCGAGGGCGGCGGCGCCTTCGCCACGGCCGAGGACTGGCTGAAGAAGCCGGGAACCGTCGGCAGGGCCTGGCCCATCAGCGAACTCGCCGTCTTCGACGACGACGGCAACCGGCTCCCCCCGGGTGAACTGGGCACCGTCTACATCAAGATGAACACCGGCGGCTTCAGCTACCACAAGGACGAGGGCAAGACGAGGAAGAACCGCATCGGGGACTTCTTCACGGTCGGCGACCTCGGGCTGATGGACGAGGAGGGCTACCTGTACCTCCGCGACCGCAAGATCGACATGATCATCTCGGGCGGGGTGAACATCTACCCCGCCGAGATCGAGTCCGCCCTGCTCACCCACCCGGCCGTCGCGGACGCCGCAGCCTTCGGCATCCCCCACGCGGACTGGGGCGAGGAGGTCAAGGCCGTCATCGAACCCGCCGAGGGGTTCGAGGCCGGTGACGCCCTCGCCGCCGAGATCCTGCACCACTGCGAACGCCACCTGGCGGGCTACAAGCGCCCCAAGTCGGTCGACTTCATCGAGGCGATGCCGCGCGACCCGAACGGCAAGCTCTACAAGCGCCGCCTGCGCGAACCGTTCTGGGAGGGACACGACCGGGCGATGTGAGGAGAGGGGACCGGACCGCGCCCGGGCGTACGGATTCCCCGCGCCCGGGCGCGGGAACCCGTAGGCCGCCGGTGGGCGCTCGCCCGGTCGGCCCGCGAAGACCCGGCCGATCCCGGCTGCGGACCTCGGCCGCCGGAGCCGGGAAGCGGGCGGCCGCTGCTCCGCCGGGCCCGTTCTTTTCGTGAGAAGGCCCACGTCAGTCTCTCGGATGCGCGCCCTTCGCCGCACCCGGAGGACAGTTCTGGCAACTTTGCAGACATGAGTACGGCAACGCACAGATCCCCCTTGACCGACTGGACCGTCGTGGTCCCCGTGGTGGCGTTGGTCGCGCTCGCCTTCAGCTGGGGCCGTGATCTGCCCTCGCTCGCGGTGGCCCTGGTCTCCCTCTGCCTCGCGGGCGCGGTGCTGGCGGCCGTCCACCACGCCGAGGTCGTCGCCCTCCGGGTCGGCGAACCCTTCGGATCCCTCGTCCTCGCCGTGGCCGTCACCGTCATCGAAGTGGCGCTCATCGTCACCCTGATGGCCGACGGCGGGCCCAAGACCTCCTCCCTCGCCCGTGACACCGTCTTCGCCGCCGTCATGATCACGTGCAACGGCATCGTCGGCCTGTCCCTGCTGGTCGGCGCCCTGCGCAACCGCGTGGCCGTCTTCAACGCCGAAGGCTCCGGAGCGGCCCTCGCCACCGTCGCGACCCTCGCCGTCCTCAGCCTCGTCCTGCCGACCTTCACGACCAGCAAGCCCGGCCCCGAGTTCTCCACCGCCCAGCTGACGTTCGCCGCCGTCGCCTCGCTCGCCCTCTACGGTCTGTTCATCGCCGTCCAGACGGTCCGTCACCGGGACTACTTCCTGCCCGTGGACACCAAGCGGATCCGCAAGGAGGCGGCGCAGGCCGCCGCCGCCGCGGCCGCCGGGGAGGACGACGACCACGCCGAGCCGCCCAGCTCCCGCGCCGCGCTGATCAGCCTCGGTTTGCTGCTGGTCGCCCTGGTCGCGGTCGTCGGCAACGCCAAGGCCGTCTCCCCGACGATCGAGCGGGGGGTCGAGAGCGCCGGGCTCCCCAACGCCGTCGTCGGTGTGATCATCGCGCTGCTCGTGCTGCTGCCCGAGACCCTGGCCGCCGTCCGCGCCGCCCGCCGCGACCGCGTACAGACCAGCCTGAACCTCGCGTACGGATCCGCCATCGCCAGCATCGGCCTGACCATCCCGGCCATCGCCCTGGCCTCGATCTGGCTGTCGGGCCCGCTGATGCTCGGCCTCGGGCCGATCCACATGGTGCTGCTCGCGCTCACCGTCGTCGTCAGCGCCCTGACCATCGTCCCGGGCCGCGCCACCCTGCTCCAGGGCGGCGTCCACCTCGTGCTGTTCGCGGCCTTCCTGTTCCTCGCCGTCAGCCCGTAGCCGTACGGTCGCCCCGCCCGGCGGAGGCACCCGCGTCCTCGCGGGCCGCCTCCGCCCGGCGGGTCACCGGGTCAGCGGCGCTCGCGCGGCCCCACCACCTTCAGCCGCGGCGAGGCGAGAATGTCCCGACGGCCTGGATGTGGCTGGAGCCGTGCAGCACCTCGGATAGCCGCCGGCCGCCGCGTTCCACGGCGCCTCGACCTTGTTCCAGACGCCGAGCGCCTCGGTGCCGCCGCCCACGGGCAGCTTCTGCCCGCCGCGGACCGCGAACTGGCGGCGCCCAGCGGGGCGTCCAGCGCGATCCCGGCCGCCCTCAGCTCGGCGACGGCGTCCGCGAGGGCCCGCCCGAGCCCGGGCGTCGCCTGGTTGAGCGTGCGCGGCGTGCGGACCGGGCCGGCCGCCGAGAACGGCACCGGCCACAGGTCCTTCGCCGCCGTCGAAGCCGTCAGCTTCCGCCAGAACCGGTCGAAGAGCAGCGCGCCCCGGCTGGAGCTGTCGGTCGTACGGTCCCAGCCACGATGTCGAGCAGCCGGTCCCGTTCCAGCTCGTCCACCGCCAGGCCGCAGCGGAGCTTGGTCTCGGTCCACTCGGCGCCGCACCGGCACAGCACCTCCGGCGACCCTGACGCTGGCAGCCACTGCGCCGGGAACCTCGAACTCCGCCGGCGCCTGGCCCGCCACGAAGCCGATTGAGTCGATGATGACACCACGCGAGGGGTCAGCTCACTGACGCACTCCAACCAGCTCTGGCCGCGATCAGCAAGGCGCCCTGGTGCAGGTCGAGGCTGCAGGCGGCAGTTGGCTCCCCCACCTGGACGAACGAGCCGGGACCCTTGAACGCATCGGTGTGAAAGCGGAAGGCATCCGGCTCGGCACAGCTGACGGTACGCAGCCGCCAGGGTCCTGAAGGGTTCTCGTCGGTCCGGGGCGGCAGTGCGAGTTGGAGCTGCGCGGCGGCCGGACGTTCCGTCTGGTAGTCGGTGTGTGCCGCCGTCCAGGCGGCCATGATGAGACCTGCCTGCGAGGGCGGACCGCACACGGGCGAGCTGTCCGCGAGGGAGGGGAGCGCTCGTTCGTGAGCCCGGGCCATCTCGATGAGGTCCGGGCGGCCTGCGTGTTCCCTGAGAACAGCGGCGAACCAGCGGGTGAGGTCCGGGCCGCCCCGGCCGGCCCAGGCTCGGATCACGTCGCGGAAGGCCGCCTCACGGCGTCGGGCGCCGCGCTGCGACCCCGCGGCCAGGATTGCTTCACCCGCTCCTGAGAAAGCTTGGCACAGGCGGAGCACGGGGACGTGATCTGCGCGGTCGGCGTAACGCACCGAGCGGAGTTCCCACATGGCGTGGCGCAGAAGGACGGCGGCAGCATGCGCGTCGGAACCCAGGTCTCTGCCAGGCGGCTGACGTAGACGGTCCGTCCGGCTGGTGCGGGTCGGGGTGACCGCGTCCGCGCGTCGACCGGCGGCCGACAGGTGCCATGAGCGGTCGTCCATGCGGTACTCGCCACCGGCGGCGCGGAGCCGACCGCCTGGGCCCATGGAAATCCCGATCTCCCGCACCCCAGCGTCCAGGATTACTCCCCGCGCGTCGGAAAGGTCGAAGACGGCGTCTGTGACGCCGTCCAGCCACATGTGAAGCAGGGCAGGCGGCGCGGGCGCGTCCTCATCGACAGCGAACTTGCGGTCAACGAGCAACTGGAGAGAAGCGGTCAGGCGAGTACCGGCACGCTCTACTCGTAGGTGGCGGACGGACGCCGTCGCCAGATCGTAGTCGGGGACCAGATCGTCCATGCTCTGGCGCGTGAGCCGGTGCTGCGGTGTCATGACGTGTCCGCGATAGTCGCGGCCTGATGTGTACGGCTTGGTCGGCGGTAGGAGCGACTCAATTTCGTACCCGGCAATCGCGGCCTGCTCGGTCATCCATCCGCGCCGCCGCTCGCCGAGACCGGTCATCCACTCCAGCACGGCCGTCGCCCGTTGCTCGCGTTCACCGGCGCCGGATGTGCTTGCGGCCCAGAACAGCGGAAACAGGTTGTTGTCCCACACATCCGATGCCGCGCGAATCGCCTCCCGGTCGAACCAGCGGACGTCTGTCGCAGCTTCCTTCATCTGTTCCACTGAGCGGTCCAGCAGCGCCGCCAGCACGGACATGGCCGACGCAGGGTCCATGGGCAAGTACGGCGCGCTGGACGGTGGAGGGGGAGGTGTGGCCACGTCGTGATCGTCGCACACCCGTGACTGTGCTCATGAAGAAGCGTCAGCGGCATGCCGCTGACGCTAGGAGCTGTTCGAGTGCAAACTCATGGCGTCGCAGGTACGGATACACAATGGTCGATGTCCAGCGCTCCCACCGGGGTCACGGGCCGCTCGCCGTAGTACGACCACCACACCCCACCGGTCAGCGTGGAGCCCGGGCCGATCTCGGGGGCCTCCATCGCTTCCGCGATCAGGACCTCCATCCTCGTGTTGCAGCCGTCCGTGGCGATGGCGCCGGAGTTCCAGTGCCTGAAGCTGGTGCGCTGCGGTGAGGTGCACGAAGGATGCCGCCTGGCGGATGCCGGCCGGCTATGG
The DNA here is from genome assembly GCF_040296725.1 of Streptomyces sp. NPDC002044. Taxonomy (NCBI): domain Bacteria; kingdom Bacillati; phylum Actinomycetota; class Actinomycetes; order Kitasatosporales; family Streptomycetaceae; genus Streptomyces; species Streptomyces sp. NPDC002044. Next base: position 16,482 of record NZ_JBEOXU010000042.1, on the reverse strand, counting down.
CCCCGTCGTACCACGCGCGGGCGGCGCTGGCGAGCTGCGCCAGGTCGTCCGTCTCTCCGTCTATGAGGGCCGCGCCCTCGAACGGCTCCGTGCCGTGGATCGACCACCGCCGCTCGCGCAGAGATGCGCTGATCTGCAGCGGCTCACGGTGCGGCAGAGTGCTTTCGACGGTCGCGTGGTCCAGCGGAGCGGAGTCCCGGCACGTGAGGGGGGACGGAGCCCAGGCACCATCGGTCCGCAGCGCTGCGGCGAGGCTGCCGCAGGCCGCGACGTCGGGGTACGGGACAGCGGGATCGGGAAGCGGGGTCACGGCTGCTCATCGTGCCCGAGCCGTCGATGCCCCTGAGCGGGCGGCCCCGACGGATCACGGAAGAGGCCGGCGATCAGCCTCCCGATCTCCTCCATCGACTCCATGTGCTCAACCGGCCAACTACAACGTTCAGTGGCCAAGTAGCGGGTTCTGACCGCACTTCCGTGACGACTACGTCTGGAGGGGGACGGAGGCCGTAGAGACTTCTACGGACATCCCACGGCCGATGTCACCCAGCTTTCGGAGGGCGGTGCGTCTTGGCTTTCGTCCCCGCGGAACTCGCACTGGTACGCCGGGAAGACCGCTGAGACGACTTCGCTCAGGGCTTCGTTTCGCCCGTGGTGGTAGCCGTGCACGGGCGGGGAAGCCGCTGCCACCGAGTCGAACCGGTAGGTCCCGTATGAGAATCCGGTGCCGATCGCGAACGGTTTGGCACCTGGTTCGCGCCCGAGGCTGTGACGTCGCGCGAACTCAAGAACGGCCCTGGTCAGGGCTTCGTCGTGGACGTCGGGCGAGTTCATTTGGCAGGCCCAACCCCCGTCGACGTCCACGGCCAAGGAGAACATGAAGCGCGACATGGGCGACCATCACCAGGCCGCGGGCGGACCAGGTACCTTCTCGACGTTTCCCATCTCCGTGACCTCCCTGAGCCGGCGTCGAAATCGGGCGAGGGAGACACGCCGGCTGCCACCTGGCTCACCCGGCGCGGCGGCACCTGGGCCAAACTCGCCCGCCCAGGCCGGATCCATCACCTCACGGCACTACGCGGGCTCCTGCTCCAACTGCGGATGGCCGATCTCGGAGGTGTCCTGGGCCAGGTCCGCCGAGCTGACCTCGGAGTTCAGCAACGATACGAGTTTCTCGTCCAAGGGCCGCAACGCATGAGGGGGGTTACCAGGGACGGTTTTCGAGGCGGCCCGGTGAATGCGCTGCTCGCCGGTCCGGCGGAGCCGGCGCCGCACGAGGTGACGGCGACTCCCGAGATCTCGGCGATGCCCGCGGCCGACAGGCCCGTCTCCTGCAGCTGGCAGACGCGGGCGCCGGAGGGGGCCCGGGCGGGTGGGCCGGCCTTGAGCTCACTGTTACGCCGGGCACGGTCCCGAGGGGCCGCCGCTATGCACTCGGGGCGCGTGCAGCCGTAGCTGACGCACGAGGGAGTGCCATGCGGGACCGCGCCTACACCCACCCTGAGCCGCCCGGGCCTGGCTGGCTGGTCAGGCCGATGCACATGAACGCGGCAGCCTCGGACTCCTCCTGCAACCGGTGCGCCGCCCTGGTGGTGGCCGGCGAACTCATCGGCCGGATGCACCACCCGCGCCAGCCGTGCCTTCCCATGGCCTGGCTGTAGGCACACGACCTGGTCGACCGGTGTGCCAAACGCCGGCTCGCCGATGTGCTCCTGCGGGTTGGCGCATGGAGGAGGCCAGTGGCGGCGATCGCGCGACCCAGCACCGCCAGGAACAGCCCCGCAGCGCGCCGTGCTCGTATGATCGGCGCGTACTTGTGGGTGAAGACGGAGGGACCCATGGACGGAATTCACTGGCTGCCGGAGGACTTCGACGCCTACTGCCTGCTGCTCGTCCGTGGGCTCGACGTGAACGAGTTCGTTGTCCGTCTCGGGCACGACCCTCGTGCCGTGATGCCCGCGGTGACCGCGGACGAGGCGTATGCACATTCCATGGACACAGCCCCTGTCGCACGCCTCGGTACTGCCGGGGACTGGGCGTTCTCGCTGGAACAGTGGAGCGCTGAGGGCATGGAAGCCAGGACAGCGCGCCGAGTGTCGATGGGAACGGAGTGCATCGCGGTGCTCAACAGCGGCATGCCGCCCATGTGGTTCATGCACGCCGTGGACGGGGAGGTCGTAGCGTACTTCGAACCTACCGATGCCCAGGATGTCGTGGACGAGTCCCAAGGGCGGCTCGCGTCCGATCTCGTGGCCGCGGGACTGGTGAGGGCGGGTGTTCCCCAAGGGACCGCCGAGGAAAGTTCCGAGACGCTCCTGCTGAAACTGGTGGAGCAGCACTTCGGGGTCGACCTGCCGCGGGCTTCCCTGAAGAGCAAACCCTTTCCGGCCCTCGCGTTCACTTCCGTCTGAAACGCGCTGGGGCCGGGGGAACAACCCCGGCCCCGGTGGAACTCCGCGCCGCCTCGGCGGCGGCCCCCGGGTCCGGCTCCCGCGGCGCGGCGGCGAGGCCGCCGGCGGGGGGACCGGGCCGCCGCCGGACGGGCCGGTGTCCGTCGCGGCCGCCGCGGACTGGGGTAACGCGAGCGTCGTGGCGAGCAGCGGTACGCCGGCCAGGGCGACTCGGCGCAGCGGCGGGCGGGCGTGGTTGCCCGTGATGCAGGCGGTGCGTCCGTGCACCCCACACTCACGCAGGCGGGCCTCCGGCGGGGAGGACCCCGTCGCGCCGGAGGCGGCGCAGGGTGAGGTGCTCGTGGAGGAGGCGGCCGACGAGCGCTCCGCCGTAGACCACGAAGCCCACGCCGACCAGCCAGGACTGGACGACCAGCAGGGTGCCGAAGGGGCCGTACGTCACGGCGTTCGAGGCGATCAGCGGGGAGAACACCAGCTGCGAGAAGAGCCGTAGCCCCAGCAGGCCGACGCTGGTCGCCACCGCCCCCGGTACCAGGGCGCGCCAGCGGACGCGGCTGCCGAGCAGCAGCCGTTGTGACAGGACGAAGAACAGGCAGGTGCCGGAGAGGTCTCCCAGGGTGCCGAGGACCGTGCCGAAGGCGTCGTTGGAGGGGGCCGGGATGGCCACCAGCAGCGCGAGGTAGCAGACCAGCATGGCCAGCCAGATGATGTGCCGCCACATCGTGTGCCAGCGGGCGGTCGGCAGGTCCCAGACCTTCTCGTAGCCGGTCTGCACGGCCGAGCCGAAGGTCAGGCCGAAGACGGCGAGCGCGGCCAGGCCGAAGGCCGTGGTGCGTTCCAGTGCCAGATCCGCCGCGCCGAACACCGCCTCGACCCGCGCCCGCGAGGACTCCGCCACCCCCAGGGCCTGGCCGAGCCAGCGGCCGAAGCCCGAGCCGCTGCCGGGTGCGGCGGCCGCCACGACCACCAGCAGCGGCACCAGGGTGAGGAACCCGAGGGCGGCGAAGCCCATCGCCCGGTGCATCAGCTCGATCTCCCGGCCGCGGCTCCACGCCAGACCCGCCGGGGAGCCCTGGAGCCGGTCGTAGAGCCGCCGGAGGATCGAGGTCACGCCTCATGCACTACCCGCGACGGCCCGCCCGCTCCCGGGAGCCCGACCGAATTGGACCCGAAGGGGTGGTTTCGGCCGTCCGGAGGCGGAACCGTAGGCGCGGAGGCTTGGGGATGCGGAGGGTTCGGGGTGCGGGGGCACGACGGCGCGACGGCACGACGGCGCGGGGGCACGGCGGCACGACGGCGCGGCGGCACGGCGGCACGACGGCGCGGCGGCTCGGGGGTGCCGTGGCCTACCCTGCGTCGCGCAGGTCCACCAGCCGCTTGATCTTCCCCACCGACCGCTCCAGGGTCTCCGGGGGGACCACCTCGACCCGCACCGAGACTCCGATGCCTTCCTTGACGGCCCGGACCACCGCGGCGGCCGCGGCCTCGTGCTGTCCGGCCTCCGACTCCCGGCGCGCCTCGACCCGTACGGTGAGGGCGTCCATCCGGCCCTTCCGCGTCAGCCGGAGCTGGAAGTGCGGGGCCAGGGCGGGCGTGCGCAGCAGGATCTCCTCGATCTGGGTCGGATACAGGTTCACCCCGCGCAGGATGATCATGTCGTCGGTACGGCCGGTGACCTTCTCCATCCGCCGGAACGCCGGGCGGGCGGTTCCGGGCAGCAGCCGCGTCAGGTCCCGGGTGCGGTAGCGGACGACGGGCATGGCCTCCTTGGTGAGGGAGGTGAAGACCAGTTCGCCGGGCTCGCCCTCCGGCAGTACCGCACCCGTCAGCGGATCGATCACCTCCGGGTAGAAGTGGTCCTCCCAGACGTGCAGGCCGTCCTTGGTCTCCACGCACTCCTGCGCCACGCCCGGGCCCATGACCTCGGACAGGCCGTAGATGTCGACCGCGTCGATGTCGAGCCGCTCCTCTATCTCCCGGCGCATCTCCTGCGTCCACGGCTCCGCGCCGAAGACGCCCGTCCGCAGGGAGGTCGCGCGCGGATCGATACCCTGGCGCTCCATCTCCTCCAGCAGGGTGAGCATGTACGAGGGGGTCACCATGATGACCTCCGGCCGGAAGTCCTGGATCAGCCTGACCTGGCGGTCCGTCATCCCGCCCGAGGCGGGCACGACCGTACAGCCCAGCCGCTCGGCGCCGTAGTGCGCGCCGAGCCCGCCGGTGAACAGCCCGTAGCCGTAGGCGATGTGGACGGTCTGGCCGGGTCTGCCGCCCGCCGCGCGCAGGGAGCGGGCGACGACGTCGGCCCAGGTGGCCAGGTCCCCGTCGGTGTAGCCGACGACGGTGGGCCGCCCGGTGGTGCCGCTGGAGGCGTGGATCCGGCGCACGTCGGAGCGCGGTACGGCGAACATCCCGAAGGGGTACTGGTCGCGGAGGTCGCTCTTGGCGGTGAACGGAAACAGGGCGAGGTCCGCGAGCGAGCGGCAGTCGACCGGGTGCACCCCCGCCTCGTCGAAGGCACGCCGGTAGAAGGGCACCCGGTCGTAGGCGCGGTGCAGGCTCGCGCGCAGCCGTTTCAGCTGGAGCGCGGCCAGCTCGTCGCGGCTGAGCCGCTCGCCCTCGTCGTGGAGATCCGCGTACGCCGTCATGCCGTCACCTCGTCCGAAGCCAACCGACCGATCATTCGGTACATTGCCGGACCCCGCCGGGTAAAGCAATGACTCGAACGAGTGAGCGTCTGGCGCCCGGGCCGCGGCGGCCCCCGTCCCGGGCGGCGCCCCACCCGGGACGGGCGTACGGTCGAAGGAGAGTCCCGCGGCCGTACGGCGAAGGGAGCGGCGGTCATGTCGGTAGTCGATCCCGCCGTATCGGTACGCCTGAGCGCCTCCGGAGCCCGGCGCCTGGTCGGCATGCTGGCCGAGGCCGCGCAGCTGCTGGAGGATCCCGGCCCGCTGCGCCTGACCGAGGCGCAGGCCGAGCTACTGGGCCGGGGCACGGACCGCCGGGAGCTGGCCGAATGGTGCCGCTCCCTGGCCGCCGAACTGAGGGCCGGCCTCTAGCCGCCTGCCTCCGGGCAGGACGCGGGGCGCCCCCCACTGCCGCCTACCCCGAGGGAACATCATGAAGACCCGGTCCCACCGCATATGCCGCATCGCCGTGGCCGCCTGCGCGGCCCCCCTGCTGCTCGCCGGAGCCGGCGCCGCCGGCGCGGTCACCACGGCCGCGTACCCCGCCGCGCAGGGTGTCGTCCAGCAGGCCAGCGCGAGCGAGATCCTCTCGCTCGTGAACGCCGAGCGCGAGAAGGCCGGCTGCCAGCCCCTCGCGGAGAACGGGCAGCTCACCCAGGCCGCGAAGGTCCACGCCGACGACATGGCGAAGAACAACCTGAACGGACACACCGGGTCGGACGGCTCCACCGTGCCGCAGCGGATCGAGAAGGCCGGCTACACCTGGGGCTCCTGGGGCGAGAACGTCTCCAGCGGATACGACAGCTCGAAGGGCCACGTCGACGGCTGGCTGAACAGTGCCCCGCACAAGGCCGACATGCTGAGGTGCAGCTACACGGACACCGGCGTCGCGGTGTCCGGCGACCGCGCGGTCCAGGTCTTCGCGACTCCGCGCTAGCCGCCGCGAGAAGCTCCGCCTCCCGCAACCATCAGCGCCCGGGCCGGCCGGTCCACCGGCCGGCCCGGGCGTCTCGCGTGCCGAAGCCCACCCCGCAGGGTGCGGACGGCGGGCCTACCCCGCGGGGGCGGAATCCGCGTCCGTCGCCACCGACTTGGCCCACCGGTAGTCCGCCTTGCCGCTGGGTGAACGCTGGATGGCGGGGGCGATGACCAGCTGGCGCGGGATCTTGTACCCGGCCAGTCTCGTGCGGCAGTGGTTCTGGATCTCGTCCAGGCTCGGCTCCGGTGCGCCCGCCCGGACCTGGACCACCGCGGCCACGTGGCTGCCCCACGTCGGATCGCAGACGCCCGCGACCAGGGCGTCGTACACGTCCGGATGGGACTTCAGCGCCTGCTCGACCTCCTCCGGATAGACCTTCTCGCCACCCGTGTTGATGCACTGTGAGCCGCGCCCGAGGACCGTCACGATCCCCGCCTCGTCCACGGTCGCCATGTCGCCGAGCAGCACCCAGCGCTCCGCGCCCTTCCTGAAGAAGGTCTCGGCGGTCTTCGCCGGGTCGTTGTAGTAGCCCAGCGGTACGTGGCCGCGCTGCGCCAGCCGGCCCGGTACGCCCACCGGGACCGGCTCGTGGGTCACCGGATCGACCACCTGCGTACGCTCGTTGACCTCCAGCCGGAAGCCCTTCTCCGGGCCCGAGTCGTCCGTGGCCCGGCCGTTCGACCCGGACTCGGACGACCCGAAGTTGTTCAGGAGCATCACGTTCGGGACCAGCCGCTGGAACTCCGCGCGCACCGTCTCCGACATGATCGCCCCGGACGAGGAGACGCTGAACAGCGAGGACAGGTCCGTCCCCTTCAAGGGGCCGTTCAGGGCGTCTATCAGGGGCCTGAGCATCGCGTCGCCCACCAGCGACACGCTGGAGACCTTCTCCTTCTCGATGGTCCGGAGCACCTCCTCCGGCGCGTACTTGCGGTGGATGACCACCCGCTGGCCGTAGTTGAACGCGATGAACGAGGTCAGGGTCGAGGTGCCGTGCATCAGCGGGGGAGCGGGGAAGAAGGTGAGCCCGGCGCCGCGCGCGGCCACCCGCTCGGCCAGTTCCTCCGGCCGTTTCACCGGCTCGCCCGTCGGCTCGCCGCCGAACAGCCCCGCGAAGAAGAGGTCCTCCGCCCGCCACATCACGCCCTTGGGCATTCCGGTCGTGCCGCCGGTGTAGATGATGAAGAGGTCGTCGGCGCTGCGGGCCGGGAATCCGCGCGCGGGCGAGCCGGACGCCTCGGCGTCCGCGTACGCGACCGGTGCGATCGACGGCTCAGGGGCATCCCCGGGGGCCGCGCCCACCCGGATCAGGTGGCGGAGCCCCGGGGTCTGCGGCAGTGCGGCCGCGACGCGCGCGGTGAACTCGCCCTCGAAGACGAGGGCGGCGAGGTCGGCGTCGTTGTAGAGGTAGACCAGTTCCTCTTCGACATAGCGGTAGTTGACGTTCACCGGCACCAGCCTGGCCTTCAGGCAGGCCAGCACGGTCTGCAGGTACTCGACCCCGTTGTAGAGGTGCAGGCCCAGGTGCTCGCCGGCCGTCAGTCCGCTGTCCAGCAGGTGGTGCGCGATGCGGTTCGCCGCCGCGTCCAGCTCCGCGTACGTGAGACGGCGCTCGGCGCCGGTCCCCGGGTGGTCCACGTACACGAGGGCCTCGCGGTCCGGGACCACGTCCACGACCGACTCGAACAGGTCGGCAAGGTTGTACTCCACCGTTCCTCCTGACCCTGACAGTTCCCATGGCCGGACCCATGGCTGGGCTGCTCGGCGGCCATTAGAGCGCCGCCCACCGCAAGTGGGAAGGGAGCCGTCCAAAAAATCTGACTGAGTGTCAGAAAACTATTGAACTGCACTCGCCCCTACTGCAACCTGTTCTAGGTCTTGAGACGGGAGGACGGCAATGGGTGGGACAGAACACCTGACCGTGGAACGGCACGGCGCCACGCTGGTGCTCACCATGAACAGGCCCGAGGCGAAGAACGCGCTCTCGCTGCCGCTGCTGGTGGGGCTGTACGACGGCTGGCTGGAGGCGGACGCCGACGACGGCATCCGCTCGGTGGTGCTGACGGGGGCCGGCGGTGACTTCTGCGCCGGCATGGACCTCAAGGCACTCGCCGGGAAGGGCATGGCGGGCGACCAGTACCGCGACCGCCTCCGGGCCGACCCCGACCTGCACTGGAAGGCGATGCTCCGCCACCACCGGCCGCGCAAGCCGGTCATCGCGGCGGTGGAGGGCTACTGCGTGGCCGGCGGGACCGAGATCCTGCAGGGCACCGACATCCGGGTCGCGGGCGAGAGCGCCACCTTCGGGCTCTTCGAGGTCAGACGGGGGCTCTTCCCCATCGGCGGCTCCACGGTGCGGCTGCCCCGCCAGATCCCGCGCACGCACGCCTTGGAGATGCTGCTCACCGGGCGTCCGTACGCGGCGGCCGAGGCGGCCCGGATCGGACTCGTCGGGCAGGTGGTGCCGGACGGCACGGCGCTGGCGGCGGCGCTGGAGATCGCCGAGCGGATCAACGCCTGCGGGCCGCTGGCGGTGGAGGCGGTGAAAGCCTCCGTGTACGAGACCGCCGAGATGACCGAGCGGGAGGGGCTGGCGGCGGAACTGCTGCGGGGATGGCCGGTCTTCGACACGGCCGACGCGAAGGAGGGGGCGCGGGCCTTCGCGGAGAAACGGCCCGCGGTCTACCGCCGCGAGTAGCCCGGGCCCGGCCGCTCCGCGTCCGCCGGTCCGCTCCCGCCGGTCCGCTCCCGCTCGGGGTTCACTCCCGCCTCCCCGGGACCGCCGTTCCCGGCCCCCGCCGGGGTCGAGGCCGGGGCTCCGCCCCGGACCCCGCGCCTCAAACGCCGGCGGGGCTGGATGTGGCCCGCCCCTCGGGCGTCTGCAGGGGTGGGGGTGCTCCCCGCCTCGGGTGTCTGCGGGGCGGGTCCGGCTCCGCAGGAACGGACCCGCCACCGTGGGCCCGGCGCCGGGGGTCCGCCGTCCGGCGCCGGGGGTCCGGCGCCTGCCGAGGTTCGCGTTCGTCTTCCGTCCGTACCGGAACCAACCGCATCGGAGTTGCCCGCCATGACAGCCGCCTCCCCACCCGACGTGCTCCGCGCGCCCCTCGTCGTCGAGTTCCCCTTCACCCGTTCCCTCGGACCCGTCCAGAGCGCCTTCCTCACCGGCCTGCGCGAAGGCGTCGTGCTCGGCGTGCGGACCTCCGACGGCAAGGTAATGGTCCCGCCGGCCGAGTACGACCCCGTCACCGCCGAGGAGATCCGCGACCTCGTCGAGGTCGCCGCCACCGGCACCGTCACCACCTGGGCGTGGAACCCCGCCCCCCGCCCCAACCAGCCCCTCGCCACCCCCTTCGCCTGGGTCCTCGTCACCCTCGACGGTGCGGACACCGCGATCCTGCACGCCCTCGACGCCCCCGGCCCCGAGGCCGTGCGCACCGGCATGCGGGTGCGGGTGCGGTGGGCCGCCGACCGCATCGGGGCCATCACCGACATCGCCTGCTTCGAGCCCCACGAGAGCGAGCCCGTCACCGGAGCCGCCCCGCACGACGGGGTGTTCGCCGACGCGGTCACCGGCATCGTCGCCGAAGCCCGCCTGGACTACACGTACAGCCCCGGCCGCGCCCAGACCGCCTACATCAACGCTCTCGCCGAACGCAAGACCGTCGGCGAGCGCTGCCCCTCCTGCCGCAAGGTCTACGTCCCGCCCCGCGGCGCCTGCCCCACCTGCGGCGTCGCCACCACCGACCAGGTGGAGGTCGGCCCCGCCGGGACCGTCACCACCTACTGCATCGTCAACATCAAGGCGCGGAACCTCGACATCGAAGTCCCCTACGTCTACGCCCACATCGCCCTCGACGGCGCCGGCCTCGCCCTCCACGGCCGGATCGGCGGCATCCCGTACGACCAGGTCCGCATGGGGCTGCGCGTCGAACCGGTGTGGACCGAAGGCGGCCGCCACCCCGACCACTACCGCCCCACCGGCGAGCCGGACGCGGACTACGACGTGTACAAGGAGCTCATCTGATGGCCAGGACGAGCAGGCACGCACGGGAAGTCGCCGTCGTCGCCTTCGCGCAGAGCGATCATCTGCGCCGCACCGACGAGCTCAGCGAAGTCGAGATGGTCATGCCGGTGCTGCACCAGGTCCTGGCCCAGACCGGACTGAAGGCCGGCGAGATCGGCTTCACCTGCTCCGGCTCCAGCGACTACCTCGCCGGCCGGGCCTTCTCCTTCACGATGACCCTCGACGGCGTCGGCGCCTGGCCGCCGATCTCCGAGTCGCACGTCGAGATGGACGGTGCCTGGGCCCTGTACGAGGCCTGGGTGAAGATCCAGACCGGCGAGGCCGACACCGCGCTCGTCTACGGCTACGGGAAGTCCTCGCCCGGCTCGGTGCGCGACGTGCTCACCCGCCAGCTCGACCCGTACTACCTCGCCCCGCTCTGGCCCGACTCGGTGGCCCTCGCCGCCCTCCAGGCCCAGGCACTCGTCGACGCGGGGGAGACCGACGAACAGGCGCTGGCCGCCATCGGCGCCCGCAGCCGCGCCGACGCCGCCGCCAACCCGCACGCCCAGCTCACCGGCACCGTCCCCCAGGGCGACTACCTGGTCGCCCCGCTGCGCACCGGCGACTGCCCGCCCATCGGCGACGGCGCCGCCGCGGTGATCCTGGCCGCGGGCGACACGGCGCGCCGGCTGTGCGAGCGGCCCGCCTGGATCACCGGCATCGACCACCGCATCGAGGCCCACGGTCTGGGCCTGCGCGACCTCACCGACTCCCCGTCCACCCGGATCGCCGCCGAGCGGGCGGGAGTCTTCGAGGGACCCGTCGACACGGCCGAACTGCACGCGCCGTTCTCCTCCCAGGAGGTCGTGCTCCGCAAGGTCCTCGGCCTCGGCGACGGCGTGGCCGTCAACCCCTCCGGCGGCGCCCTCGCCGCCAACCCGGTCATGGCCGCCGGCCTGATCCGGATCGGCGAGGCGGCCGCCCGCATCCACCGCGGCGCGTCCGACCGGGCCGTCGCCCACGCGACCTCCGGCCCCTGCCTCCAGCAGAACCTGGTCGCCGTCCTGGAAGGGGACCCCCGTTGAGTACGACGAGCACGACGGGCAAGGAACCGGTGGCCGTCGTCGGGATCGGCCAGACCAAGCACGTCGCCGCCCGGCACGACGTCTCCATCGCCGGACTGGTCCGGGAGGCCGCCACCCGCGCCCTCGCGGACGCCGAACTGACCTGGGCGGACATCGACGCGGTCGTCATCGGCAAGGCCCCCGACTTCTTCGAGGGGGTGATGATGCCCGAGCTGTACCTGGCGGACGCCCTCGGCGCGGTCGGCAAGCCCATGCTCCGGGTCCACACGGCCGGCTCGGTCGGCGGTTCCACCGCCCTCGTCGCCGCCAACCTGGTCGCGGCCCGCGTCCACCGCACGGTCCTGACCCTCGCCTTCGAGAAGCAGTCCGAATCCAACGCCATGTGGGGGCTGTCGCTGCCCGTCCCCTTCCAGCAGCCGCTGCTCGCCGGAGCGGGCGGCTTCTTCGCCCCGCACGTGCGCGCGTACATGCGGCGCACCGGCGCGCCCGACACCGTGGGTTCGCTGGTCGCGTACAAGGACCGCCGCAACGCGCTGAAGAACCCGTACGCCCACCTGCACGAGCACGACATCACCCTGGAGAAGGTCCAGGCGTCTCCGATGCTGTGGGACCCGATCCGCTACTCCGAGACCTGCCCCTCCTCGGACGGCGCCTGCGCGATGATCCTCACCGACCGTGCCGGAGCGGCCCGTTCGCCGAGGCCGCCGGCCTGGGTGCACGGCGGGGCGATGCGCAGCGAGCCCACGCTGTTCGCCGGGAAGGACTTCGTGTCCCCGCAGGCGGGCAAGGACTGCGCGGCGGACGTCTACCGGCAGGCGGGGATCACCGACCCGCGCCGGGAGATCGACGCGGTCGAGATGTACGTGCCGTTCTCCTGGTACGAGCCGATGTGGCTGGAGAACCTCGGCTTCGCGGACGAGGGCGAGGGCTGGAAGCTCACCGAGGCCGGGGTCACCGAGCTGGACGGCGACCTCCCCGTGAACCCGTCCGGCGGTGTGCTGTCCACCAACCCGATCGGCGCCTCCGGCATGATCCGCTTCGCGGAGGCCGCGCTGCAGGTGCGCGGACAGGCCGGGGAGCACCAGGTTCCGGACGCCCGCCGGGCGATCGGACACGCGTACGGCGGCGGCGCGCAGTTCTTCGCGATGTGGCTGGTGGGAGCGCAGGAGCCGCCCTCCTGAGCGCGGCCGCAGAGCGCGCGGGGAGTGCCGGACCGGTCACGGGTGACGCACCGTGGCCTGTGCGGCACCCCCCGCGGTGGATAACCTGGCCCCCGGACGACGTACCGGGAGGAGCACGCACGTGGCCGAGAGCATGATTACGCAGCCCCTGGCCGGCTGGGGCAAGCCGGACCTCGATCTCACGGGGGCGCAGTGGAGGTCGACCAGCCGGGGAGCGGGTGACGTCCAGATCGCCTTCGTCGAGGGCTTCATCGCGATGCGCAACGGCGACCGCCCCGAGAGCCCCTCGCTGATCTTCGCGCCGGACGAGTGGCGCAAGTTCGTCCTGGACGCGCGGGGCGGGGAGTTCGACCTCACGTAGCGCCCCCGACCGTACGGAAGCGGCGCACCACCGGGGCGCGGAGCCGCAGCCCCGGTGGCCGCCGGCCCGGCCCCGCCGTCCCCGGCCCCCGCGAGCCCCGGCCCCTCTCCGGCAGGTCTACGAGGGCGCCCCCGCCGCCGCCGTCAGAACAGCTCCAGCCAGGAGGCGTGCCGCTCGCCCCGCGCGCTCTCCGCCGGGGGCGTCGAATCGGTCGATTCGGGATGATAGGTAGGGTGGCGTCATGTCTGGAGAGAGCGACCTGCGGAAACTGCTGAGCGGCATGCGACCCGAACTGAACGAGGGGCACTACGTCTTCTGCACGATCCCCGCCACTGCCCCCGTCCCGGCCGGGATCACCCCCGTCGCCACCGTCCTGGAACCCGAGGGGCTCACGCTGGTGCTGCGCCGCGAGGACGCCGACGCGGCCGGCCTCGCCTACGACTACACGGCCGGATGGATCACCCTGCGCGTCCACTCCGCCCTCGAGGCCGTCGGCCTCACCGCCGCCTTCGCCACGGAACTCGGCGCACACGGTCTGAGCTGCAACGTCATCGCCGGCTACCACCACGACCACCTCTTCGTGGCCGCCGACCGGGCGGCCGAGGCCGTGACCGTCCTCGAAGCCCTCGCGGTGCGTTCCGCCGAGGACTGACAGCCCTCCCGGCACGGGCCGGGCGCCACCGGCGCACGAAGGCGCCACGCCCCGGAGCGGGCCGCGAAACGAAGATCAGATTCTTTCGCGGAGCGGCCTCCCTCCCGCTCCGCGCGGGCGTACGCTGAGGCCCCGAACAGGCATAGGGGTACCCGCCATGACGGAACGCCGGACCCGCACACGGCGCACGATGATCGAGCGCGAGGCCGAACTCGGCACCGTGGACGACGCACTGGACCGGCTCACCGGAGCCGGCCCCGGCACTCGCGGCGGCCTGCTCGCCTTCTCCGGCCCGGCCGGTCTCGGCAAGACCACCCTCCTCTCCGAACTGGGCCGCCGTGCCCACACCCGCTCCTGCACGGTCCTCACCGCCCGCGGCGGCGAACAGGAGCAGAGCCAGCCCTTCCACGTCGCCCGCCAGCTCATCCAGCCCCAGCTCGCCGGCACCCCCGAGGACGCGCTCCGCGCGTCCCTCGGCAGCTGGTACGCCATCGTCGGCCCCGCCCTCGGACTGTGCGCCCCCGAACAAGGCGCCCCGCCCGACCCCCAGGGCCTGCGCGACGGCCTCGACTGGGTCCTGACCCACCTCGTCGTCCAGCGCGCCCCGGTCGTCCTCGTCCTCGACGACGCCCACTGGGCCGACTCCGAGTCCCTCGGCTGGCTCGCCGCCTACGCCCCGCGCGCCGAACACCTCCCGATGCTCCTCGTCGTCGCCTACCGGCCCGACGAACTGCCCGCGCACGCCGACGCCTTCCGAACGCTGCCCGGCCGGGCGGGACAGCGCCCGCGGTCCCTCGCCCCGCTCACCCCGGCCGCCGTCACCGCTCTGGTCCGCGAATCGCTCGGCGACCACGCCGAGGACGCCTTCTGCCGGGAAGCCTGGGTCGTCACCACCGGCAACCCCTTCGAAGCCGTCGAACTCGCCGCCAAGGTCCGGGAGAAGGGCCTCCTCCCGATCGAGGCCAACGCCCCGCTCCTGCGCGACCTCGCCGCCGCCCAGCGCGGCAGCGGCCTCGTCGCCCGCCTGGAACGCCTCGGCCCCTCGACCGTCCGCTTCGCCTGGGCCTGCGCCGTCCTGGGCACCGACATCCCGGGCGAACTCGCCGCCCGCGTCGCCGCCCTGGGCACCGAGGAGGCCGTCGACGCCACCAACCGGCTGCGCGACGCCCGCATCCTGTCGTCCGCCGGTGAAGGACCCGACGCCGGGCTGGAGTTCGTCCACCCGCTCATCGCCACCGCCATCTACCGCGCCATCCCCGACGCCCTCCGGGTCGCGCTGCACGGCAAGACCGCCGTCGCCGTCATCGACGCCGGGCTCGGCTCCTCCGCCGCCGCCCGCCACCTCCTGGAGGCCCATCCCGAGGGCGACCCGTGGGTGGTGCGGACCCTGCGCCAGGCCGCCGCCGAGAACCTCCGCGCCGGCGCGCCCGAAGCCGCCCGCCGGCAGCTCGCCCGCGCCCTGCGCGAGCCCCCCGACTTCGAGGTGCACGCCGCCGTCCTGTACGAACTCGGCTGCGCCTCCCTGCTCACCGAACCGGCCAACACCGTCAACCACCTCAGGGCCGCCCTCGCCGAACCCTTCGACGACCCGGCCCTGCGCCAGGGCATCGTCGCCCGCCTCGCCCAGGTGCTCGCCCACAGCGACCACCTCTTCGAAGCCTCCGAACTGCTGGCGCGCGAGATCCCGCAGACCCACGACGCCCGCGCCCGGCTGCGCCTGCAGTCCGAGCAGTTCATGTGGGACGCCTTCAACGCCGCCGAGCCCGACTCCCCGGCCCGCTCCCGGCGGCTGGCGAAGCTCGCCGACCGGCTCACCGGCCGCGACCTCACCGAGCGGTACGTCATCGGGCTGCGCACCTGGGACGCCTGTCTGCGCGGCGAGCCCGTCGACGTGGTCCTCCACCACGCCGGGCGGGTCCTGCGGGAGCCCTTCAGCTGGGCGTACGCCGACCGGGGCTTCGAGGTCCCGGTGCTCACCGCCATGGTCCACCTGTACGCCGACCGGCCGTGGAAGGCGGAGGAGCTCTTCGCCGCGGGCACCGCCGAGTTCGAACGCCAGGGCTGGCGCGGTGCGCACCTGTCCTTCGCCCAGAGCCTGCGCGGCTACGTCCGCTACCGCCGCGGCAGGCTGGCCGAGGCCGAGGAGCTGGCCCGGGCCGGGCTGCGGCTCGCCGAGCGCGTGGGCCGCCGTACGCCCGTGCACTGGTACGCCATCGCCATCCTCGTCACCACCCTCCTCGCGCGCGGAAAGACCGACGAGGCATGGGAGCTGGCCCAGGAGCACGACTACGGCAAGCCCTTCCCGGCGGCCGTCGTCTTCCCCGACTCCCAGACCGTCTACGCCGAACTGCTCCTGGCCCGCGGAGACGCGAAGGCGGCCGTCATCGAGCTGGAGGCGGTGGACCGGCGGCTGACCCCGCGCGGCATCCAGAACCCGGCCTGGTGTCCCTGGCAGCTGCACCTGGCCCGCGCGGTGGCCGCCGACGATCCCCGGCGGGCCCGCGATCTGGCCTCCGACGCCGTGCGGCGGGCCCGCGCCTTCGGCGCCCCCTCGGGCATCGGACAGGCCCTGCGGGTGGCGGCGGAGGTCGCGGCCCCCGAGGACCGGCCGGAACTCCTGCGGGAGTCCGTGGCCCTGCTGTCCGCCTCCCCCGCCGGATACGAACTCGCCCGCGTCCTGGCCGCCGCGGGCACCGAGCTGCGGGACCGGGACCTGCTGACCCAGGCCGTCGTCACGGCCCGGGACTGCGGCGCCGACGGGCTCGCCGCGGAGGCCGCCGCGACCCTGCTCGGGCTGGGCGGGGCCCTGCCGTGCGCGTCGTCCTGGCAGGACGAGCCGACCGAGGAGGAGCTCCGGGCGGCGCACGACGCGGCCGGGGAGGGCGGCGCCGACCCCGGCGCCGACCGGGGGCGGGCCCCCGACCCGGCCCTGTCGGCGGTCTGCCGCAAGCTGGGCACGGACCGCGCCGGCCTGCGCGCCGCACTGGAGGCGTACACCCGTACCGCGGGGTGAGGCTCCCGGGTACGGGCCCTGGCCGACCGCGCGGAACTTCCACTCGGCGCCGTTGCGGTAGAGCTCGCCGAAGACCATGGCGGTCTCGGTCGCCGCGTCCTCGGAGAGGT